>CAYXVW010000050.1:0-12972 GCA_964468695.1 uncultured Balneolaceae bacterium
AAATATAATTTCAAATATGTTTAAACCGATAAAGTTGGAAAGCTATTGAAATTTATTTGCTGAGCACTGAAGCAGAAACTGAGTTTTAACTTTTTATTGATAGTAATAAAAGATGCAATTATTGGGATTTGATATAGGGAGTTCAGGTATTAAAGCATCACTCGTTGATGCGGCCACGGGGAAGGAAATTGCTTCGGCTACTTCTCCTGAAAAGGAGCTGGAGATGGATGCCCCCGAACCGGGATGGGCGGAACAAAATCCGGAGACATGGTGGCAGCATATTATAAACGTAAGTCATAAGGTATTAGAAGCAGAGCAAGCGGATCCCGCAGATGTAGGGGGTATCGGAATTGCTTATCAGATGCACGGATTGGTGTTGGTCGATGAGGATCAAAACGTATTGCGTCCCGCTATTATTTGGTGCGATGGACGGGCCGTTGAGATCGGAAATAAAGCTTTTAAAGAGATTGGAGAATCGTACAGTTTAGAGCACTATTTGAATTCTCCCGGTAACTTTACCGCTTCCAAACTGCGGTGGGTCAAAGAAAATGAGCCGGAGCTGTTTTCAAAGATACACAAAGCGATGTTGCCCGGTGATTATGTTGCCATGAAGCTATCCGGCCAAATTCGCACCTCTATATCAGGACTTTCAGAAGGTATATTCTGGGATTATCTTTCCTCTGACATTGCTACTAAATTATTGGATTACTATGATCTTTCCCCGGATTTGCTTCCCGATTACGATCCAAACTTCGCTGTTTCAGGCACGCTAACATCTCAGGCAGCAGACGAACTGGGTTTGAAAGAAGGTATTCCAATAGGTTATCGCTCCGGCGATCAACCCAACAACGCGCTTTCCCTGAACGTGTTAAATCCCGGAGAGGCCGCCGCAACAGCCGGTACATCGGGCGTTATCTATGGCGTTACCGACAAGCCACTCTATGACGAACAATCGCGCGTTAATACCTTTGTACATGTAAATCACGATGAGGAGCAGTCCAGGTATGGGGTACTGTTATGCATTAACGGCACAGGTATCTTAAACAGCTGGTTAAAGAATGAGCTGTTTAATGAATTGCACAGTTACGAAGAAATGAATAAGATGGCCTCTGAAGTAGCGGTGGGATCGGAAGGTATCCATATTTTTCCATTTGGGAACGGACCCGAACGGGTGTTGGGACAACATGGGATTGGTTCTCAATTCAGAAATATTGATTTTAATCAACATTCCAGGGCGCATATTATCCGGGCAGCCCAGGAAGGGATCGCCTTTTCCATGAATTATGGACTGCAGGTTATGCATCAGATGGGACTGGATATCGATACTATTCGTGTTGGAAAAGGGAATATGTTTTTGAGTAATGTTTTTCGGGAAGCCTTTACGAATACGACCGGGCTATCGGTTGAACTGTACGACAGTAGCGGTTCTTACGGTGCTGCTATCGGAGCGGGTATCGGTATTGATGCTTTCTCTAGCAGAGAGGAAGCTTTTAAAGGACTTAGAAAAAGTGATACGCTACAGCCCGATCCAAAGTTAGAAGAAGCCTATTCTTCGGCTTATGACCAGTGGAAGGAGAAACTAGAAAAGGAATTAAAACATGATTAATACACTAAAAGCCTTAGAATGGTATTTTGATGAATTAAACAGGAATTTTTAGATATATTTCCATTTATTCGACTTAAGGATGAGTATCTGATGGAAATTATGAAAAAAAGAAATTCCCAAATACACTAAATTATTGCTAACTATTTAATACTATTGACTCTTTATGAATATTACTACCGGAGACACTTCTTACTTTCCAGACATCAGTGAAATTCCCTTTGAAGGCAAGGATTCAAAGAATCCGTTATCATTTAAATATTATGATGCCGACCGAAAAGTAGGGGATCAAACCATGCAGGAACATCTGCGTTTTGCCGTGGCCTATTGGCATACCCTCTGCGAAACCGGTGGAGATCCATTTGGATGGGGAACCCGCGAGTGGCCGTGGATGAAGTACGATGATCCCCTGGATCGCGCCCGGGCCAAGATGGATGCGGCCTTCGAGTTTATCACTAAACTGGGGGTTCCTTTTTACTGTTTCCACGATGTGGATGTCGTTGATGAAGCAGACAGTGTTGCCGAAACAGACCGGCGGCTGCAGACCATGGTTGATTATGCCAAGCAGAAGCAGGAAGCAAGTGGCGTACAGCTATTATGGGGTACAGCGAATTTGTTTAGCCATCCGCGCTATATGAACGGGGCGGCAACGAATCCTGATTTCGAAGTTGTTACACATGCTGCAACACAGGTAAAGCGGGCACTGGATGCTACCATTGAACTCGGCGGAAAAAATTACGTGTTCTGGGGCGGAAGAGAGGGCTATATGTCGCTGCTCAACACGGATATGAAACGCGAACGGGACCATCTTGCGCGATTTTTGCATATGGCAAGGGATTATGGACGGAAAAATGGTTTTGAGGGTACTTTCCTTATTGAACCCAAGCCGATGGAACCCACCAAGCATCAATACGATTTCGATACGGCTACCGTCATCGGCTTTTTGCGGGAATACGATCTGATGGATGATTTCAAGGTGAATATTGAGGTAAACCATGCCATACTTGCCAAGCATACTTTCGAGCACGAGCTGCAGGTAGCTGCCGATGCCGGACTGTTAGGAAGCATCGATGCTAATCGCGGTGATTACCAAAACGGCTGGGATACCGATCAGTTTCCTGCTGATATTTTTGAACTCACTCAGGCTATGCTGATAATCCTGCAGTCAGGCGGTTTTGAGACTGGTGGAATCAACTTTGATGCAAAGATCCGTCGCAATTCTACCGACCTTGAAGACCTGTTTTATGCCCATATTGGAGGAATGGATGTACTGGCACGGGCTCTGCTGACCGCTCATGAAATTCTTGAGGAGTCATCCTATGAAGAACTCCGCAAGGAACGATACGCCTCTTTTGATAAAGGGGACGGAGCTGCCTTTGAAAATGGAGAGTTGAGCCTGACAGACCTTAAGAAACTGGCTGAAGAAAATGGAGAGCCCGAGCAGATTAGTGGACGTCAGGAATATTTTGAAAATCTGATTAATCAATACATATAGTAGATATATGATTATGACCAGGATATTCTCCGTTCATTTATAAAGCAAACAGTACAGATTAATACATTGAAAAGATCAGATTTCAAGGGCAAACTTGCAGAAAAGCAGGTTGATTTATACACACTTGAGAATGCCAATGGCGCAAAGGCCTCTATTACAAATTATGGAGGCCGACTGGTTGAATTGTTAGTTCCGGACCGTTCAGGGAATTTTGATAATATTGTCGTAGGCTATTCTTCCATGGAGGAATTCATGGATAAGCCTGAACAGTATTTTGGAGCGATCATCGGCCGATACGCCAATCGAATTGCTAACGGGAAGTTTAATATTGAGGATGAAACATATACCCTGAATACGAATGACGGGGACCATCATCTACATGGAGGTCCGGGTGGTTTTCACCGGGTAGTATGGGGAGCCAATCAGATAGATGATAAAACGCTCAGCCTGTCGTACCGTTCTCCTGATGGGGAGGAAGGATATCCGGGTAACCTGGGTATTGGCGTGAGGTATAAACTCACTGATGATAATGAACTGAAGGTTAGCTATAAAGCGGAATCTGATCAAAAAACAATATTGAACTTGACAAGTCATCCCTATTTTAATTTACATGGAAGTTCCGATGGATCAACAGCTTATAGTCATCATTTAAAGCTAAATGCAGATAAATATACGCCCATTGATGGGGGACTTATCCCAACGGGAATATTAGCCGGGGTAGAAGGAACTCCTTTTGATTTTAGGGATAGTAAATCTATTGAAGCGGCATATCAGTCTGATCATCCTCAGATACAAAAAGCCGAAGGATTTGATCACAATTTTGTATTGAACAAGGATAGTGGTGAGGAGCCTACTCTTGCTGCCTCCGTTTATGAACCGGAATGTGGAAGACAGCTTGACATCTATACTACCGAACCGGGATTGCAATTTTATACCTGTTCCAATCCCGTTGAAGACATACAATCTGCTATTTGCCTGGAACCGCAGCATTTTCCTGATTCCCCCAATCAGCCTGAATTTCCCTCGGTTGTGATCGATGCTTTTCAGCCGTTTCGTTCAGAAACCGTCTACCGTTTCACTTGCAATTAATATTTAAAAAAGAATACTTATTGCCTTAATAGTAAGGGATATTGATTTGATAGCGATAATAAATAAAAAAGACCAAGATGAGTTCAGAGGTTACCCTTAAGGAGATAGCAGAAGCGCTGGGCGTTTCAGCAATGACAGTGTCACGAGCCCTAAATAATAGGGATAATGTAGATGAGGATACCCGAAAAAAGGTGGTATCTAAAGCAGAAGAAATGGGGTATACTCCCAATTATGTGGCTAAAAGCCTTGTTTCCAATAAAACATATACTATTGGGGTGGTGATACCGGAAATTACCCACGCTTTTTTCCCGGAAGTAGTTCGGGGCATAGAGGAAGTAACAAATAAATCCAACTATCAGCTCCTGTTAACCAATGCAAATGAGCAGTTTATCAGGGAAAAAAAAGCCGTAAATGCGCTACGGTCTCAGCGTGTTGATGGTTTATTGATATCCACTTCTATCGGTATCGATGATTTTACTTTTTACGAACAGATTATAAATAGCGGAACAAGTCTCGTCTTTTTTGATCGCTGTATCGAGGGGCTTGGAGCAAGCTGCGTAAGCGTAAATGATCGGACAAGTTCATATCAAATTACCGAACATTTAATTACGGAACACGGTTACACTAAGATAGCTCATTTAAGTGGTCCCCCTAATGTATCCATTGGGAAGGAAAGGATGGAGGGATATCTGGAAGCCCTGGAGGAACATGGGTTACCTATAAATAATCAGTGGATTATTGAAGGAGGGTTCCAGGAAACAAAAGGATATGAGTCCATGCAAAAACTTTTGGAGCTGCCGGAGGAGGAATACCCGGAGGCGGTTGTGGTTGTTAACGATCCTGCAGCCTTTGGAGCAATAAAGTCACTAAAGGATTTTGGATTATCCGTTCCGGAGGACATGGCAATTGTGGGTTTTACCGATGATATTCGAGCTCCTTTGTTGCAAACACCTTTGACAACAGTGCATCAGCCTGCTTATGCCGTTGGTCAAAAAGCGGCTAAAAAACTAATTGCTACCATCGAAAATAAAGAAGAACCTATCGAAAATATTGAAGTTTTAACTACACTGAAAATTCGGGCTTCTTGTGGGTGTGGTAATTTTTAAGCATAATAATTAATGTAGCAAACTTTTGTATTATAGCTACGGATGTACCTAAACCTGTTTTTATAACTAAATAACGGCCAAAATGAATGTTAGAAATTGTTTAACTCTGATTGTTTTTTTTATTGGATTAATTTTTACTCAAACAGTAAATGGTCAGGGGGCAGTGCAGTGGCAGGCAGCCGATGGTCCTCTAATGAGTCAATGGGCAGATGAAGTAAGTCCCGAAAATGCCCTTCCCGAATATCCCCGACCTATGATGGAGCGGGAGCACTGGCAAAATCTAAATGGTCTTTGGGATTTTAAGATGACAGGAAAGGACACCGATCATGGGGAGTACGACCAGCAAATTTTAGTTCCGTACCCGGTGGAATCGGCCTTATCGGGGATTGGAGAAACTGTAGGTGCTGATAATCGAGTATGGTACCGGCGCACTTTCCAGGTTGAGAATCCCCATGAAAACGGACGCGTACTGCTTCATTTCGGAGCCAGTGACTGGGAGACGGATGCATGGGTAAATGGGGAATACATCGGTAAACACCAGGGAGGGTATGATCCTTTTACCTTTGACATAACCGATCAGCTGACAAATGGAGAGCAGGAAATTGAAATTACCGTTTGGGATCCGACGGATCTGGGAAGTCAGCCGGTAGGTAAGCAGACGCACGATCCCCGGAGCATCTGGTATACTGCTGTAACGGGCGTTTGGCAAACGGTATGGCTCGAATATGTACCCGAATCCTACATTAAAGATCTTAATATTACCCCTGATATCGATAACAACAGGGTGAAAGTAGAGGTAGAGGGCAAGCATCTGTCAGAGGGCCATCAATTGAGGATAGAAGCTCTGAAGGAAGGAGAAGTTGCCGGAGTAGCAGAGGGGAATCCGAAACAGGATTTTTTAATCCAGCTTGATGATCCTGAGTTATGGTCGCCCGATAATCCCTTTTTGTATGATCTGGAGGTCAAACTCTTGGCAGAAAACGGAGAAGTGGTGGATGAGGTATCCAGTTACTTCGGCATGCGCAAGATCGAGATTGCCCGGGCCGAAGATGGACATATGCGATTATTCCTGAATAATAAACCTCTTTTCCAATTGGGTCCCCTGGACCAGGGATGGTGGCCGGATGGATTATATACCGCGCCCACCGATGAAGCGCTCAAATATGATATAGAGGCGACCAAAAAGCTGGGATATAATATGCTTCGCAAACATGTGAAGGTAGAGCCACAGCGTTTTTATTATTGGGCCGACAAACTCGGCATTTTAGTCTGGCAAGATATGCCCAGTGGGGATATGCGTCCCGGACCCATTCCCGGGCGTACCAAAGCCTCTGCCAAACAGTTCAAGAAGGAATACAAGCGCATGATTGATTCCTTCTATAATCATCCTTCTATTGTCATGTGGGTTCCGTTCAACGAGGGCTGGGGACAGTTTCAAACAGAGGAGATTGTCAATTGGACCCAAAAGCTTGATCCCACCAGGCTGGTTAATAATGCCAGCGGATGGACCGATCATGGAGTAGGAGATGTTATTGATATGCATGAATATCCGGGTCCGGACATGCCGGAAACAGAAGACAACAGGGCCGCCGTGTTAGGTGAATTCGGAGGACAGGCATTGGTGGTTAAGGATCATTTATGGATACAGGATTTTAGTCGTGCGCCCAGCCATTATGAGACCTCGCAGTCGGAGTCTAAGCTGCATGAAACCTATGATCAGATGATTGAGGAGCTTTATGAGCTCAAGGACAAGGGACTTTCTGCTGCCGTCTATACCCAAACCACGGATGTGGAATCAGAAGTAAACGGTCTCATGACCTATGATCGAGAGATTATCAAATTTGATGTTGAGCACATGCAGGAAATTCACAAGCCACTAATTGAGGAATGATCTAAAGGTGAAACCTATCTCTTTGTTTATAAACGTACTCTCCAGAATAGCTCTTATCCTGGTTGTTGCTTTCACCATTAGCTGGTCCTCTAATACAGCGGTTGCACAACCGGATGAAACTCTTTCGGGCAATACTGAAATCATTCCGGTAGCAGAAGGATGGGCCCGTAACTCTATTAATACCGTTATTTTTCGGACAAATAGTGTTACGACCTTTCAAAACACGCAATATACCGCTTTCTACGATTCCGACGGGAATGTAATGGTGGCCAAAAGAGAGCATGGTAGGAAAGAGTGGGAAATCAATAAAACGGGGCTTCAGGCTGATGTAAAAGATGCCCATAATTCTATCAGTATTGCTGTAGATGGTAATGGATTACTGCACCTGTCCTGGGGAATGCATGGTCAAGAGATTCTTTATGCTCAAGGGGAAAAGCCGGGCAGCCTGGAAGTTAACCGCCTGTACTCTATGACGGGAAAAAATGAGGAGGCGGTAACCTATCCTCAATTTTATCGATTACCGGATGGAGACCTCCTTTTTATGTATCGCGAAGGCAGTTCCGGCCGCGGAAATGTTATGATCAACCGCTATAATACTGAACATAAGGAATGGAAGGCCATACAACATCCGCTGATCGATGGTAAAGGTGAACGAAATGCCTATGTAAATGGAATTGCTATAGATGAAGAAGGTGGTTGGCATCTTTCCTGGACGTGGAGAGAAAGCTGGGATGTAGCCACGAATCACGATATCATGTATGCTTATTCACCAGATGAAGGGGAAAGTTGGGAGACGTCAAAAGGAGAAAAGTATGCGTTGCCAATCACTAAGGAGAATGCCGAAATTGTATATGGAATTCCACAAGAAAGTGAGTTGATTAACCAGACCTCTATGACCGTAAACAGTGAGGGGAATCCGGTTATAGCTTCGTATTGGAAGGGCCGGAATGATGACGCTCCACAGTTTTATGTGGTATGGAATAACAGAGAGGAGTGGAAGAAAGAAAAAGTGGGAGACCACACACTCGACTTTTCGCTCAGTGGCGGAGGGACCAAGCGTATACCTATTTCTCGTCCCCAGGTTATAGCCGGAGAAAAGGGAAAGATGTACCTGATTTTTAGGGATTTTGAGAGAGGAGGTGGGATTTCTATTGCTTCCTCAGAGGGTTCGGATTACAGTGAATGGAGTGTTAATGATATCTATCAGGAATCAGTAGGACTTTGGGAGCCAACTTTAGATCCACAAGCCTGGAAAAAGCATCGCGAGCTGTATCTCTTTGTACAAAATGTAGGTCAGGGTGATGGGGAAACGCTGGAAGATATTGCTCCCCAGGAAATTTTTCTATTAAAATGGACGCCATAATTTTTTTGAAAAACGAGATCAATATGAGAACATCAAAATGGATTATTATAGTTGTTTGTTTGAGCTTTGTCGCCTGTAGCGGCAACCAGGAATCATCAAAGGGAGAGGAGGAATTAGAGCCTGAAGCTATTGACGGATACACTCTGGTATGGCACGATGAATTTAATGAAGGTGATAAACCGGATACTTCTAACTGGTCGTATGAGCATGGATTCGTACGAAATGAAGAGCTTCAGTGGTATCAACAGGATAATGCTACTATTAAAGATGGCCGCTTGGTTATTGAAGGAAGGAGAGAGCGTGTTGAAAATAGCTTCTATGATTCTACGAGTAACGACTGGAGGAGAAACAGACCTTATGCAGAATATACCTCGTCCAGTATTAACACCCGCGGGAAACAAGAATTTCAATTCGGACTTTTTAAAATTAGGGCCAGAATTGATACCGCCAAAGGAATGTGGCCGGCCATATGGACCTTGGGAACCCATCCTGACAGAGGTTGGCCGGCAAACGGTGAGATAGATATTATGGAGTTTTACCGAAGCGAAGGGGAGCCAGTGATCCTTGCTAATGCCGCATGGACTGATGAGAATAATCAGCCTGTTTGGGACGAAGGGAAAGTATCTTTTGAACATTTTCTAAGTCAGGACCCTGATTGGCCGGAAAAATTCCATGTCTGGAAAATGGATTGGACGAAGGACTACATAAAATTATACCTGGATGATGAATTGATAAATGAAATAGATTTGAGCGAAACGGAAAACCCGGATGGATTCAATCCATTTCATCAGCCCCATTATATTCTGCTAAACCTGGCCATTGGCTCAAATGGTGGGGATCCTTCTGATACCCAGTTCCCAAAACGCTATGAAATAGACTACGTAAGGATATATCAAAAAGAATGAATATCAAACTCGCCTATTTAATCCTGCTACCTGCCGTATTATTTGCCTGTCAGAACAATAAAGCCGATGAGGCTAATAATGACACGGACCCGGAACCATTGGAGCTGACCATAAATTTTGAGGATAAGAAGCAAGAGATTGAGGGTTTTGGCGCCTCCGATGCCTGGAGCGTGCAGTTCGTGGGGAAGAACTGGCCGATGGATAAACGGGAACGAATCGCTGACTACCTGTTCAGCACAACTACTGATGCCGAGGGTAATCCGGAAGGCATCGGACTTTCGATGTGGCGATTTAATATAGGTGCAGGCAGTGCCCGACAAGGAGAGGATAGTGGCATAGATGATCCCTGGCGGCGGGCGGAAAGTTTCCTGACGGCCGACAGCACTTACGACTGGAAACGTCAGCAGGGCCAGCAGTGGTTTGTACGGGCGGCCGCAGACCGCGGGGTGGAGAAATTCATTGGCTTTGTTAACAGTCCGCCGGTACTCCTCACCAAAACGGGGAATGCCTATGGTGATGGCTCCGGCGAGGCCAATATCGCCGAATCCAACTACGTGAAGTTTGCAGATTATCTGGCCAAAATCGGGCAGTATTTTAGTAATCAGGGGACGCCGTTTACCTATATAAGTCCCGTAAATGAACCGCAGTGGGACTGGTCACAGGATAACGGGCAGGAAGGCTCACCTTATCAAAACGAACAGATTTCGGGTGTAGTAAAAGCGCTTGACCAGAAGATCCAGGAATATGGATTAGATAGCAAAATTGAGATACCGGAAACTGCACAAATTGATTTTTTATACGATGGCGACCTTACCGGCAGAAGTCATCAGACAGAACATTTTTTTGGACCGAAAAGTGAAGTTAAAGATCTGCCGACTGTGGCCCGGAAAATGGCGGCCCACAGCTACTTTACCACTTGGCCGGTCAGTGAGATGATTGATCAGCGTCGAAAGGTTCGGGAAAGTATACAGAATACGGATGTTCCCATCACATACGCGATGTCCGAGTACTGCATCCTGGCCGATAACGAAGAGATACAAGGTAATGGGCGGGATCTTGGCATGGATCCGGCCCTGTATGTGGCCCGCGTGCTGCATTTTGATATGACCATCGCTAATGCCACTTCCTGGCAGTGGTGGCTGGCGATAAGTCCCTACGATTATAAAGATGGTCTGGTGTATATCGATAAAAACACTCAGAACGGTACGGTTTCAGATTCCAAGCTGCTTTGGGGATTGGGGAACTACAGTCGCTTTATTCGACCAGGGGCCGTTCGGCTGGGAATTTCCCGATCCGATAACGCTACTCCTGAGGAAGCAGCCCAGCAAGTGATGGCTTCGGCTTATACCCATGAAGAACAGGGTACCCTTACCATGGTAGTAGTGAACTACGGAAATACGGATCAACCGGTGAGCGTAAGCTCAATAAATGCAGGAAATCGCAGCCTCTCAGACTTTGAACCTTACCTTACTTCCGGGAAAACGGATCTTCAGAAACAAGAACCAGTAGCTCAGGATGAACCGGTGATCGTACCCGCCCGATCCATTATGACACTGCAGGCTAATATTCAAAAATAATTTTTTTAATATATACCAATTCAAAATATTTAAAATTCGAAGTGTAATTAGCTCCACCTATGGCTCATAAAATCTTAGAAGGAAAATTATTACCTGCGGTCACTCTTTTGGATGCCGGTTCTGCCTTGCGGGTTGCTGAAGCTTTACTCAAAGGGGGTCTAAATGTTATGGAAGTTACATTTCGTACTCAAGCAACGGCATCAGCTATATCTACAATAGCTCAGGAGTTCCCTGAAATGCAGATTGGAGCGGGAACCATCCTTTCACCAGATCAATTGTCCGAGGCCAGGGACGCTGGTGCACAATTCGGTTTGTCGCCGGGATTCAGTAACCCAGTTACCCAGAAGGCTAAGAAAATAGATTTCCCTTTCATTCCCGGCGTAATGACCCCCTCGGATATAGAAACAGCACTGCATGCTGGTTATAAAACGTTAAAACTTTTTCCTGCTTCTGATATGGGAGGTATTAACTATATCAATAGTCTGGCAGGACCCTATCAGCACACCGGAATCAGGTTTTTAACGATGGGAGGGATAAATGAAGCCAATCTGGATTCCTACCTTAAACACGATATGGTCATTTCGGCAGGAGGTTCATGGTTATGTCCCACAGACTTAATTCAACAGAAAAAGTATGATAAAATTACTGCAGTAGTCCGAAAATCCGTCGAGCTGGCAGATAATATTTAGATACATTTAACGCCATAGATTTTAAAGACTTTCGTTAATATCTACTAATCTACACAAAGATATAATAGAGTATTAAAGCCATTGCAAAACCGGTAACCGAGATAATAGTCTCCATAACCGTCCATGATCGAAGAGTTTGTTTTTCTGTCAATCCCAGATATTTATTAACTAACCAAAAGCCGCTGTCATTTACGTGAGACATAATGGTTGAACCTGCCGCTATAGCGATTACGATTAACGCCTTTTCCGGTGATGACATATCAAATTCACTGATTATAGGGGCGACCATTCCAGCAGAAGTGACCATCGCCACGGTAGCGGATCCCTGGGTAACACGAATTACTACGGCTAAAATATAGGCTAACACAATGGGCGCCACCTGATAGGCTAAAATAGTTTGAGCCAGTGCTTCGCCAACACCGCTGTCAATAAGAATTTCCTTAAATACTCCACCGGCCCCGGTTACAAGAATAATCAATCCGGCAGGGGCAAGTGCTTTGTCCGAAAATTTGAGTACTTCCTTGCCGGTAAATCCCTTTTTGTATCCCAGAAAGTATGCGGCCACCAGCGTTGCGATAATTAGGGCGATAAATGGATGACCTAAAAACTGGATGAGATTCAGCAAAAAGTACTCTCCGGCTATTACTCCAGAGGATTGAAGGGTATCAAATATGGTTGCATTTACGATTAAAAAGAGGGGAAGAAGAATAACGATCAGGATAATGTAGAAATCCCATCGGCTTTCTAAATCAGGTTCTTCAGTTTTAGCTGTTTCACTGAAATCGGGCGGAGCTACATCAATTTTATTACCAATATACTTCCCGAATATGGGGCCCGCCAGAATGGCTGCAGGTATACCAGCCGCAAATCCAAAAATGATGACCCAGCCAAGAGAAACGCCGATGATTTCTGCAACTGCTGTAGGGCCAGGCGTAGGAGGAATAAAGGCATGAGTTACCGCAAGCCCCGCCAAAAGGGGAATAGCATAAAATAAAGTAGATTTTTTGGACTTTCGGGCCAGGGCATAGACAATGGGGACAAGGATAATAAATCCAACATCCAGAAACACCGGAATGGAAATGATGAAGCCGGTGAGTGTGAGTCCCCATGAGGTGCGTTCGGTACCAAAAATTTGTACGATATTTCGGGCTAATGCTTCGGCTCCACCGGACACTTCAAGTAGCTTACCTATAATCGAACCAAGCCCTACAATGATAGCGATAAAACCTTAAATTCCACCCATTCCTTCCTGAA
>CAYXVW010000051.1:0-12750 GCA_964468695.1 uncultured Balneolaceae bacterium
CGGGAAGCTTTATTGATCAAATCGGGATTACGTACAATAGCGCTGTTTAGCGATATTTTATCGGCCCCGGCATGGAGCAAATCAGCTATTTCTTCAACACTTCCAATACCGCCGCCAACGGTAAAGGGGATATCCAGCTCAAGGGCGATTTTTTCTACGAGCTTTACTAGTGTTTTTCGCTTCTCTTTCGTAGCTGTTATATCCAGAAAGACTAGCTCATCTGCACCTTCCTTCGCATAACGGCGGGCCAATTCAACCGGATCGCCGGCATCACGTAGCCCCTCAAAATTCACCCCTTTTACTGTTCGTCCGTCTTTGATATCGAGACAAGGAATAATTCGTTTTGCGAGCATTGGTTTCGGTTAACTTAAAGAGTTTTGATATATTGACTTGAAGCTAAAGGTAAGACTTAAGTAGTGGTGAATCATAATTTATTTAATAAATAATACCGTGAGGTACATAATACAACCTATTTTTTTTCTGATTGAGCTTGCCCTTAAACTAGCGGCACCGTTATCTGCCATCATTAGTATGGCCGCATCGGGTAGCTTTATTCAGAAAGTTATAGAAGGATTTCGTTCGCTGCCGGATACCGTGAGAGAAATAATCTGGTGGATCCACAATATCCCCGAGATAAGTAATATTATTGATGACTATAATACCTTAACCGCCGCCGAATTTAATAAAAAGTATGGGGCCGGAGCGGTAAATTATGTAATGGATTATCTTAATGAAGGAGTCGAGTATCTCCAGCAGGTGTATGTAAATCTTGCAGAACGACCGATAACGACTATTTCAGCTGCGTTATTAGCTTTCCTGATATGTTATTTGTCGGCCCGCGTTGTACGCTTTATACGGCAAAAGGGAGAAGGTTCCGTAATTACTAAATTTGAACGAAGAGCTGGTGATAGGATGTTCAAAAAAGGTGACAAAAATGAGAAGTGGTTTTAACGATAGTTGTAAGGACTTTTCTAATTTTAGTTATTGGGAAGTAAATATGTCTATTTTACTTAGATTAGTTATAAATTTCGAATATTTGGAATCATATTAGCAATACTTTAGTATATTTTAAGTGAAGGTTAAAAGGTTAACCAAAAACCGAGGAACAGCTATGGCTAAACCAAGTGAATGTCCAAAATGTGGAGCTACAGCAGTTGATCCGTGTAAAAAAGAACCCAAGATCGACTGCGTGCGAGATGATAAGTAGATTCAAAAAACGTTAATTAGATAGTAAAAAAGGCTGCGAGTAAATTCGCAGCCTTTTTTTATGCGTTTAATTTTAAATTGTTATAAGGGATTTAGCAGAACATAAATAAAAAGCCGACCTAACAAGGCCGGCTTAAAATGAAAACGAAAGAGTATAAGAGTTTAATTAAAACCCTGGAACGACATCAGTTCTAAACAGGGTATCGAGCAGAGTCAGTCCTACCAAGAGGATAAAAAAGGCAATAGAGGCGAGAAAAAGCATCAGGTTAAATCTGTCATCCCAGTATAAGTTCATAAAAAACAAAGCAACCAATGTCGCTTTAAAAATAGCTATCCCCATAGCAACAATAATTGACCAGGGATCAGGAATATGTATGTAGTGAACGCCAACGGTAAGTACTGTTAAGATAAAAAGCGCGCCCGCCACGCTTAATAAAGTTTTATCGGATGAAATGTGATGTCCGCTCATGAGAAAAAACGTTTTTTTAGTTATCAGTCAATTAGATAGAATAAGGGGAAGAGGAAAATCCAAATAATGTCAACCAGGTGCCAGTACAGACCTGTCATTTCAACCGGCGTATAGTATTCGCTATCAAAATGGCCTTTGATCGATCGCAAAAGAAGCCAAATCATTAAGCCTATACCAATAACCACGTGGATACCGTGTAGGCCGGTCATCAAATAATAAAGGCTAAAAAAGACATTGGCTTTGGGATGGTCAATCCCTTCAAAGGTATAGAATTCGCCGGGGAAGATTCCCAGGTGGAATTTATGCGTCCACTCAAAATATTTAATAACCATAAACACGGCGGCAAGAGCCAGCGTAATTCCAAGGTTTATGGCAATATTTTTCTTTTGGTTAAGCTGGGCCGATTTAATCGCCATAGCTACTGTTAAGCTACTGCCTATAAGCACAATAGTATTTACAGAGCCCCAAAAAGTATCAAGTTGCTCTGAAGCTAAGGTGAAAAGCTCGGGATACCATAGCCGGTAGACTATGTAAGCGGCGAAAAGACCGCCGAAAAAGAGGATTTCAGTTACTAAAAATACCCACATTCCCATTTTTGCAGAATCAAACTGCTGTTCAGCATCTACAAAATGATGCTGTAAAAATTTAGAATGTGTGGAACTTGAATGATTTGCCATAATTCAGATTCTGCTGTTTATAGTTTATTACTCAATTATTCAGCTTTTGCTTCAATTTCATCAGTTGTTTCTGCCTCTTCTCCGTGCCCATGTCCGGTTTCGGCCAGACCCAGCTGGAATTCATCCATTGGTTTATGATAGTCATACGGGCCATTGATGATTACCGGAGTATAATTGAAATTATGAAGAGGCGGCAAGGTATTTACCTGCCATTCTAATGCGCGGCTTCCCCAAGGGTTAACCGGTGCCTTTTTGCCGGTATAAATAGATTTAACCAAATAGTAGAAAATCATTACAAATCCGAAACCGAGGATATATGATCCAATAGTAGAGGCCTGATGGAATGGCTGGAACTGTTCAATATAATTGAAGTAGCGTCGGGGCATTCCAAGAGAACCCATTACGAACTGGGGAAGGAAAGTAGCATTAAATCCAATGAAAATGATGCCGCATGCAATCTTGGCCATTGTTTCGTTGTACATGCGCCCTGTCATTTTAGGCCACCAGTAATGAACACCGGCCAGGAATGCCATTACCATACCACCAACCATCACAAAGTGAAAGTGAGCAACTACATAGTAGGTATCGTGCAGGTGCACATTAAGACCAATTGAGCCGAGTACAATACCGGTAAATCCACCTACGAGAAAGAGAAAGAAAAAGCCAAAGACATAAAGTAGGGGAGAGTCCAGTTTAATGGATCCTTTGTAAAGGGTTGCCGTCCAGTTAAACATTTTAATACCCGTTGGAATCCCCACAAGGAAAGTGAGGAAAGAAAAGACCATGGAGGCCAATGAAGCCTGACCCGAGACAAACATGTGGTGTCCCCAAACAAGGAATCCTATAAAGGCAATAGCCAATGAGGATAATGCAATAGCCCAGTAACCGAAAATATGTTTTCTGGAAAAGGTGGTAATTACTTCAGAGATAATTCCAAAACCGGGAACAATCATAATATAAACGGCGGGGTGACTATAGAACCAGAAGAAATGCTGGAAAAGTACAGGATCACCGCCCAGCGCCGGATCGAAAATACCGACTCCTAAGAGGCGTTCCATCCCAACCAGGGCAAGCGTAATGGCAAGTACGGGAGTAGCCATTATCTGGATAATACTGGTTGCATAGAGACTCCAGGAAAAAAGCGAGAGTTTATCCCACGTGAGCCCCGGGGCTCGCATTTTGTGGATAGTAGTAATAAAGTTTACGCCTGTAAGAATGGATGAGAATCCGATAACAAAAACACCAAACACCATGGTGGTAACAGCACCTCCGGTAGTCGATGAATAGGGAGTGTAAAATGTCCATCCGGTGTCTATGCCCCCATTAACAATTGATATAATTGCGATGACCGCTCCGGCTAAATAGAGATAGTAACTTAGTAAGTTAAGCCTTGGAAAAGCTACATCTTTTGCTCCCAACTGAAGAGGAAGAAAGAAGTTTCCCAATGCAGCGGGAACAGAGGGCACCAGGAACAGGAAGACCATTATGGCCCCGTGTAGCGTAAAGAGCTGATTATAGGTATTGGCTTCAATAAAAGTCTTGGCCGGGGTCCAAAGTTCAGTACGAACCAAAAGGGCCATAATACCTCCCACAAAGAAGAAGAAGGTAATAGAAGCCAGATACATGAGGCCAATTTTCTTATGGTCGACGGTAGTTAACCATGCCCATAACCCGGTTTCCTCATTTAGATAGTGTTTTTCAGGATCCGCTTCCGGTTCAAAGCGTTGAACCTGAAATTTTTCAATATTTGATTCTGCTGTAGCCATGTTAATTCAGTGTTTTTATGTATTCGATAATAGCATTGATCTGTTCGTCGTTCAGCTGGCCTTGGTAGGTGTTCATTACATCCGGATAGCCATCAACGACTTTTGCACTGGGTTCAAGTATAGATTCACGAATATAATTTTCATCAGCTGTTACAGTGGAACCATCCGATAATTGGACCTCATGCCCAAATAAACCTTGCCAGGTTGGACCGGTCAGTTGACTTCCATCGGTCGAGTGACAGGTTGTACATGCGTACTCCTGAGTAAGCTGTTCTCCCCATTCAGCGGGTTCCATATCATCGGGTGCTGAACCTCCTCCCGCATTATCGGCCAGCCATTTTTTAAATTCGTTTGGTTCATGTACAATTACATTGGCTGTCATATCGGAGTGAGCTGTACCACAATATTCGGTACAAAAGACAATTGACTCACCTGGTTCCGGGGCGTTAAACCACACTTCAGTATAACGTCCGGGTAATACATCCTGTTTTATCCGATAATCAGGAACATAAAAGGAGTGAATAACATCATTAGAGTTCATAATCAGCTTAATAGGACGTCCGGCGGGTACATGTAGTTCACCGGTCGTTCGGGCACCATTTTCATAGCTAAACTGCCAGAGCCATTTCTGGGCAGTCACATTAACTTCATATGAATCCTCAGGTGCGATACGTTGATCTATAAAAACCTGATATCCCCATCCAAAAACAATGAGTACCATGATAAGTGGAATAACAGACCAGGTTACCTCAAGCTTATTATTATGAGTAATAAGAGGTGTTACTTCATCATCTGACTTTCGCCGATATTTGATTACAAAATATACGATGACAGCAATAAGTCCTATAGTAAGGACAAGGCTGCTCAGATGAACAAACCAAAAGAGAGTATCAGTCTGATGGGCCAGCGTTGATTTCGCCGGTGGTAATAGTAAATCGTTAAGCGCGTCCATTCGGTTCCTTTATTTGCTTTTCATTAGTATAATTTCGGTGCCGTAACCACATAAAACCTAAAAATATACCCAGAATTATAAGCGTGGCAAAGCCGCCTATCTGCATAAATCTCCAGGCAACAGGTACATAAGAGTTGGAATCCGCATCGTATTGATAGCAGTAGAGTAATACCTGTTCAGCTGTGCTGCCGATATTTCCATCTGCTGCATCATAGAGTGCATTCCTCATGTCAAATTCATTAAACTTAAGCCCATAAAGATATCGGGTAATGGTGCCATCGGGGCTCAAAAACATGATTGCAGCCCCGTGGGCAAAGTCTCCGTTTTCAAGTTTATTATAATCATATCCAATGGTCTCGGTTAATCGTTGGATATTTTCTTTATTGCCGGTTAGAAAATACCAGCCCTCTTCGGCACCTCTACGGTTTAGTTTATTCAAATATTTTTCTTTGTTCTCTGCTGCCAGATCATAGTTCTCACTGGGATCAAAACTAAAGGTTACAATATTATAGTCAGTGCCCGGATTCCATTTCAAATCTTTTACGCCATTATAAATTGCATCTTTTACCATAGTACAAAGCTGCGGACACTCATAATAGACCGGGTTCAGTAATATCGGTTTATCATTATTCAAAAGTTCTCCCAGTGTTACGGAATCACCCTTTGCATTAGCAAACGTCAAATCCAAGGGGACCTTCGCTCCCAGTTGTTCTGTAACTCCTACATCCTGTATATTTTCAGGTTTTTGCTTGTTAAGCTGAGCAACAGAGTATATTGGTTGTAGGAACAGGCAACATATTCCTATAGCTATTCCTACCGAACGCATAATTTCATATTATTCTTCTATTCTTCATTGACAGCCATTTCATTAATTACGCTGTCTATAGGCACCCTATAGGTACCCTCTTCAAGATCTACAACACCAAAAGTATTCAGCTGTTCTTCTGCATTTTCCTTTAATTCTTTGGCTTGGTAAAATTCACTCTCAGAAGAAACACGGAGTTGTGTTGTATCCATGTGATATTGATACATTTCAAAAAGCGCCTGCACAAATACAATAACTAAAATTACTCCAAAAACACTCCAAAAAGTGAGCCGTTTATAGTTGAGTTTGTCGTACATCACGCCATGTTGCATGGAGTCTGCTAACTCATCATCAGAAATATCTACATCAGCTTCTTTTAATTTATCTTTTTGTGCGGTGCCCTCCGTATCCGAGGCTTCTTTAAATGCTTCTTCGCCTCCTTTTTCGAGTTCTGTTGCCCACATAAGAATGACGGAAACAGGAACATCATATTGTTCAGATAATTGCTCAAGGTTTTGCTTATCATTTTCTAAAGCTTTTTGAGCAATCTTTTTCTTGAACTCCGGAGTGTATTTATTTCCTTCGTTAGGCATAACATTAGATCTTTATTTGAACGCAGCAGAATGTCTCTTTTGCGTTAGGATATTGAATATTTTACTTAGTGTTTGTTTAGAGAGCTTCCCAATTGTGGATCTTTAACGGGAACCATTTTACTTTGCTTAAACTTACGGAAAAATAAGCCCAGAAAAATCCCCCCAAGTCCAAAAAAGCTGGTTATGCTCATCCAGTTAAAATGGAAGCCGTGATGATCGAGAACCGGCATAACAATCCAGTAGAGTTCAACAAAATGGGAGACAAGTATCAATACTGAAATACTCCCTACAATCTTAGAATTAGATTTTGCCCGCTTAGGCAACAAGACTATAAAGGGGATCACGAAGCGTCCGAACAAATAGAAATAGGCCAAATATTCATAGCCTCCACTAAGACGCTCTAAAAACCAAAGTGTTTCTTCCGGGATGTTGGCATAATAGATTAATAAAAATTGACTAAAAGCGATGTAGGCGTAAAATACCGTAAAACCAAAGAGCTGTACACCAAGGTCGTAGATATGTCCTTTTTTAATAGTAGAGGTCAGAATATTCTTACTCCAGAGGAAGAATATAATAAGTATGAGTGCAGCAAAGAGTCCCTGGAAACTCATGGCGAAGTAATAAACTCCGAAAATGGTGGAATACCAATGGGGATCGAGCACCATCAGCCAGTCGAAAGAAGCAAAGCCAAGCGTAATAGCAAAGAAGAACAATCCGGGACCACTTATTTTTCGCATCAGTGTTTGAAGTCCCCAGTCGCCGGTCTCATCCATTTCTACGGACTTATTATATAGGCTGTACCCCAAATAGCTCCACAGCCCAAAATAGATAAACTGTCGTACGATAAAGAAAGGGGTATTCAAATAGGGGACCTTTCCTTCCAAAACGGGATCATGTGCAATGGCATCCGCATGGGTCCAGTGAAAAAGCGTGTGCATTCCAAAGAAAATAGGAATTATAAAAAGACCCCAAATCCAAAAATTTGAAGAAATAGCTTCCGGAATCCTTCGAATGGCTACACTCCAATGAGATCTCGTTAAATGCTGGACCATTACAAAGAATAAGCTGGCCAGTGCAAAACTGGAAAAGAAAGTAAAGTTAACCAGATATGAGAAGAAAAACTGGCCCTGATCTAAGTAATAGCCAATACCACTGATCAATAACCCTACCACACCTACGCCAAATAGCGACTTGGTAATATTCAGGTCAGAGGGAAAATCCAGCGTATCTGTTAATTTAGGCTTGCTCATAATTTTTAAACACAATTAAGCTTTTGGTGTAAGCATTTTAAAATTTAACGTAATGCTTTAATATAATCTGTAATTTCCTGCAGCTCCTGATCAGACATCAAATCTCTGAAAGAGGGCATGTTATCATTGAATCCCTGTACTACCTTTGCACCGGGATATTGTATCGATTCTTTTATATAACCTTCATCAGCAACTATTGTGGAATCATTCTTAAGTTCTCGCTCACTTCCATACAACCCTCTAAGGGGTGGTGCCAGCTGATTTGAACCATCAATAGGGTGACAACTCTGACATTTATGTATTTCAAAAAGTGTTTTGCCCCTTTGAGCACTGCTTGTAAGCGTATCTGCTTGTTCAGTTGTAACCGTATCTGTTGTATCGTCGGTATCCACGGATTCACTTACTTTTTTTTTGCAACAGGAGGCTCATCAGTTGCCGTTTTGGTAGTTTCTTGGGCAGATACATTATTACTTGGTTCAGATTCCATATTCCCTTCAGGCGGTTCCTGATCACTGAAAGATTTTATATATTCTATCAGTGAATTGATCTCGCTTTCGCTAAGATGATCATAGGGAACCATGGAGGGGGGATACCCTTCAGCAACTTTTGCCGAAGGTTCTACAATCGATTCATACAAATACTCTTCGTCAGCTATTACCGTAGATCCATCCTCCAGAGGACGTTCCGATCCATACAAATTCTGCCAGGTTGGACCAACCATTGAGGAACCATCCGTAGAGTGGCAAGCTCCACATGCATTTTCTGTAGAGATCGTTTTTCCTCGCTCTACTGAAACTTCACCGCCATCTTCAGCAGCAGGTTCCTCAGCCTGTGCGTCCGCCATTTGCTGCTCAAATTCATCTTGCAGTGCAGCGATATCAACGTCATAGCTACGCAGCTGTTCTTCCGTAGCATTTTGACTTCTTTGGAGAGCTCGCATGTAAGCAACAATTGCCCAGCGGTCTTTAACTCCTATTTGCTTGCCATATGCAGGCATATTACGGATACCATCTGCAATAACAGAATACAGATAGCCATCGGCTTGGTTTCTCAGGCGCTCGGAATGAAAGCTTGGCGCCGGAACATAACCATAATTGTTTTCCATGATAATGCCATTACCAGCCCCGGTCCCACCATGGCAGGGGGTGCAAAATATATCATACTGATCTTTGCCCCGGTAAATAAATGATTTTGTGAGATCAACGGGAATCTCTTGTACGTAGCTGCTGTCTTCATTTATTCCATAATATAATGCCTTATCGTCTTTCAACTTGCCACGGGCGACCGTCCCTTCAACTGGCTGACGCATGGCCCGATTATCTGCGAAAAATTCATTTCGTTCTTGTGGATCAAACCGTTCCTGTTGATCCATATTCATATTGGGATGAATCGGAGGCTTTTCCGAGGTTTGACCGCGGCATGAAGTCAGGACAATGGGCAAAGTAATAGCCGCCAGAAGTAAATAGTTAGTAGCTTTCATCGGATTGTAATGCAAAACTATAGATTGTATTTGTTAATTATTCCGAATCGTAAACGGTTTCTATGTGTGAAGCTCCATTCTCACGAAACAATTGAGACACCTTTTCTTCGGCAAAAAGATCGTCGGAGGCTTCAATACACACGAAAAAACCATCATCCGAAGCTTTATCAAAGCGATCAACGTTAAAAAGAGGGTTATTAAACCGTGGAAGCTTGTTTAAAGATAACATTCCGAAAACAGCTGCAAAAGCAGAGAGCAACACGGTAATTTCAAAAGTAATAGGAACATAAATGGGATAGTTAATAAAAGGTTTTCCACTAATGTTCATTGGATATTCATAACCCATTACCCAGATCATCAACGCCAGGGCGCCAATCATACCCGTTAGAGCTCCACCCAATACAATCCAGCCCAATGGGGATTCTTTGAGCCCCATTGCTTTCTCCATGCCATGGATAGGAAAAGGGGCATAGGTATCAAAATCCTGATATCCGGATTTTCGTACTGAATTAGCAGCATCCACCAACTCTTTTGGATTACGGAACTCCGCTAAAACGCCGTAAACTTGTTTGTTTTCAGATTCCATAAAAATATTATTCTCTAAACAGTTTGCTCTTGTTGAACCACTACAGGCTCAGTTTTCGCTTCGTCAAATTCATTATTCTCATCGTAGTTATGTGGATCGGCTTGTGGCATCACACCTTTTACTTCTGCGATGGCAACCATTGGCAGGAATCGGAGGAAAAGAAGGAAAAAGGTGAAAAAGAGTCCGAAAGTACCAATGTAAGTCAATATATCCCAAATGGTCGGGGAGTAATAGTCCCACGCAGAAGGCATAAAATCGGTTGCAAGTGAAGCAACAGAAATCATAAATCTCTCAAACCACATTCCGATATTTACAATAATGGAGATGATGAATGTCGCAACAACGTTTCGTCGAATGCTTTTGATCCATAAAAACTGGGGTGTAACAACATTGCAGAACATCAGTGTCCAGAATCCCCAGGCATAAGGTCCTACCACATAAAGCCAGAAAATACCTTGTTCATAAATATACCCACTGTACCAGGCAACGAAGCCTTCCGTGAGATAAGCGAACCCAACGAGATTACCGGTTAATAGTAATACGAGGTTCATTTTTTCCATGATGTCAATATTCAAGATATCCTCGAGCCAATAAAAAATTCGGACTATAAACATAAGGGTAAGAACCATTGCAAAACCAGAGAAAATAGCTCCTGCAACAAAATAGGGGGGGAAAATAGTACTGTGCCAACCGGGAATAACTGAAACGGCAAAGTCAAAGGATACAATAGTGTGGACTGAAAGTACCAGTGGCGTAGCCAGCCCAGCGAGTATCATATATGCTTTTTCATAATTCCACCAGTTTCGGAAACTCCCTGTCCATCCCAAAGCTGCAATACCGTAAGAAATTTTAGCAACTTTGCTTTTGGCTTTATCGCGCAAGGTCGCAAAGTCGGGAATAAGTCCCACATACCAGAAAAGCAGGGAAACCGTAAAATAGGTACTTACGGCAAATACGTCCCATAGAAGAGGACTCGAAAAGTTTGGCCAGGCCGCCATCTGGTTGGGAATAGGAAAAACCCAGTAAATTACCCAAATACGACCTACGTGAATAGCCGGGAAAATACCCGCACACATCACAGCAAAGATCGTCATGGCCTCCGCAAAGCGGTTAATAGCCGTTCGCCAACCTTGTCTGAAAAGAAAGAGAATCGCTGAAATAAGTGTTCCTGCGTGACCAATACCAACCCACCAGACAAAGTTTATAATAGCCCAACCCCATCCTGCGGGATTGTTTAATCCCCAGATACCGGTACCTTCCCAAATCAGATAGCCAATTGCCCCTAATAGAACAAGAAGTAAAATATTTGCGAGTCCAAAGGCCAGATACCACAATTTAGGAGTGGGCGATAGGGGAGTTTTGGCAATAAGATCGGTAATATCCCCAAAACTATGATCGCCTTTTACGAGTTTTGGCTCTGGTACGTATTGATAATCTGTGCTCATCGTAAATTTATTGAAAATTAAGCCAATTTGGGATTGGGATTACGAAGTTTAGCAAGATACGACGTTCGGGGTCGCGTATTTAGCTCTTCGAGAAGCAGGTAGTTACGGTTGTTCTTTTTCGCTTTAACTACTTCACTTTCTGAATCGGTAAGATCTCCAAAATAGATAGCATCGGCGGGACAAGCTTGCTGGCAAGCCGTTTCTACAGAGCCGTCGGCAGGTTTTTGGGTTTCGCCGTTTGTTTTAATATCCGTTTCTATTTTAGCGCGATTAACCCGCTGCACGCAATAGGTGCATTTTTCCATCACACCTCGGAAGCGGACGGTAACTTCCGGATTCATCGCCATTTGAACGATTTCCGGATCGTCGCCTGTCGTCAAAAATTCCTTAGAATAATTAAAGAAGTTGAAACGGCGAACTTTATAGGGACAGTTATTTGCACAATAACGAGTACCAATACAGCGGTTGTAGGTCATTTGATTCATGCCATCATCACTGTGAGTGGTTGCCGCTACAGGACAAACTTGCTCGCAAGGAGCCAGCTCGCAGTGCATACAGGGTACGGGCTGATGTAACGCCTTGGGATTGTTTACATCCCCGTCATAATAGCGATCATTCCGTATCCAGTGCATCTCGCGCCCTTCGCTTACTTCTCGCTTACCAATGACTGGAATATTATTTTCAGCCGTACATGCTATAGTACAAACGCCACAGCCGGTACAGGCATTAAGGTCAATCGCCATTCCCCATTGTGGCTCGTCGGCCGGATATTCCTGCTCATCAATAGAGTTAAAAATAGAGAGCGGACGATCTTCGCCATGTTCTTCCGCATAGGATAGACCCGGCATTTCGGCATCATATGAAGATTCATAGGAAGAGAAATTAGGGTCTTCACGGTATTCCTGAAGGGTCGCATGACGCAACAGCGAGCGCCCTTCCATTGTGTTGTGATCCTGCGTACAGGCAATTTCGTAAGTTCTATTGGTCTTTTCTATGGATATGTTATCCGCAACAAACATGTTTTCAGTTGTGCGGAGCGGATAAGTATCCGTTCCCATCGTATTGGCAACGCGCCCGATACCTTCCCGTCCATATCCAACGGTAATAGTAATGCTGTCATCGGCATGTCCAGGTTGTACCCAAGCCGGAATCTCAACCGTTGTTCCATCTACAGTGATGGATACAACCTCTACTTCTGATTTTCCAAGCCCGGCTTCCGTGACTCCCAGTTCATCTGCAGTCTTTTTGCTCATTAAGGCCACATTATCCCAGGTTATTTTAGTCATCGGCTTGGGAAGTTCCTGCAGCCAGCCATTATTGGCATAGCGACCGTCGAATACGGTTGAGTCCGCCCGAATGACAAGTTCAGTGCCATCTGAGGACTGGGCATCACTGATGAAGGTCGCTGCCTGGGAATTAAATTCGTCAGAAATACTTGCAGATACCGTGGGATATTCTTCTTCCTCAGCCACTCCGTCATGGAGCACTCTTTCCCACTGATCCTGGAAGTTTGAGGTAAAG
>CAYXVW010000052.1:0-10101 GCA_964468695.1 uncultured Balneolaceae bacterium
CACTGATCGATATATTTTAGACAAGCAGCCTTTAAAAACTGCAGAACGCCATTCCGAGTGGACTGAGTTGCAAAAGGAAGGGTTCGATTTCCGCGGAGCAGGTAATGAGCCGTTTTGGCAATTAAAAATAGACTTTGATAACAATACACGTTTCGAGGTTTTGGACGGAGATACCGTAGTAATATCAACTCCTGAGATAGAAAAGGATTCGACCAGTAAAGCCCGCCTTATAAAATCAGAAACGGAATCTTTTACTGCTTCCTTTTCTCCTATTGGATGTACGGATAGTATGTCCGGTATACTATTTACTCACCAAGTTACCGTAGAAACAGGGGAAGAAGTTTACCGGGGATGCGGGAACATGATCAACAATCGCTATAAACTGCATGATTTCTGGACACTTCATTCAATTAGAAATACTGAAATATCCGAAGAAGATTTTTCAAGGCAGGTACCGGCATTACAGTTTAACCTTAATAAAAAACAGGTTCATGGGAATACAGGGTGTAACCAGTTAAATGGGAAGCTAACAATTGGTCAGGATAGCTTGTCTTTTGGGGAACTCATTACTACGAAAATGGCGTGTCAGGATGGAATGGAACTTGAATCACAGTTCGTGGAAGCCTTAAACAACACGAATAAATACGATATAAAGAATGAAAGACTACTTTTGCTACACGCTGAGGATACACTGATGACATTACACCAGTCGGAGTAGAACGGTATTTAGATTATTTTTATACCCCAATATTAGTTAATACATCCAGCAAGGCATCGATATCTTTTTTCTCATTATATACATTGGGAGAAATACGGAGGGAACTGCCGCGCAGAGAAAGGTGAATATTCCTATTAGTTAAGCGATTATTTAAATCATCCATATCTATCTGCTTCGGCAGTCGTATTCCAAACATATGATGTCCACGCCAGGCAGGATCCTCGACCTGGTACCCAAGAGTTTTTAGTTCTTGAAGAAAGTTTGTTGTTAACTTTTCGCAGTATCGCTGGATGTTCTCAGGATTCCACTCCAGAATTAGTTTTAATGCCTCAATCATCATGGGAACGAGAATAAAATTACTGCGTTCTCCCACATCAAATCGTTTGGCACCGGGCTGATATGCTTCCTTATAATCAATGAGTCCGCTGAAGTCTTCGCTGTCTTTACGTACAATCCATCCCTCCTCGAGCGGTTGTCCCTCTTGTAAACGAGGACTAAAATAACCCAACGCCATTGAGTAGGGGCCCATCAGCCACTTGTAACCGGCACAAATCAAGGCATCGGGCCGGACTTCCTGCACGTCAAAGGGCAGGGCGCCTACCGATTGCGTGCCGTCAATTACAAAATACCCATCGTTTTCCCGGATACGTTTTCCTATTTCTACTACCTCAAAAAGAGTGCCATCCGTCCAGTGCACGTTTCCAAGCGCAACCAATAACGTGTTTGAATCTATAGCTTTCAATATGTGCTCGTTCCATTGTTGACCCCGTCCTTCAGAAAGGGGAGGAGCTTCAACAATCTGTAGCTTACAATCATGCTCATTGCAAAACCGTTTCCATGCATAAACATTGCTGGGGAATTGTTCTCCGGCAATAATTACGGTATCTCCCTTTGATGAATCGATATTCTGTGCCGCTGTTGCCAGTCCATAGGATACAGAAGGCATGATGGCAATATCGGCAGATCGTTTGGCATTTATGAGTTGAGCAAATAATGCACGCAGTCGGTTACTGTCTGTAAAAAAATCTTCGGGAACGGTTTCCCAGGGACGATTTTTTTGTCTGATTCCCCTGATGCCTGCTTCTTCAACGGTCTTAGGGAGCGGTGCCAGGTAAGAACAGTTGATATAATGATGATTATCGGGAAGGGAAAACAGGTGCTTTTGACAATTCATTTTATTGCTGATGGTTAATGGGTGTAATTGTTAAGTAATAAAGTGAAATAAGAGTAAACGTTAAATTTTGCTCTTTAACTTTTGAGTTTATCAGTAATTCGAAAACTTTCCGGTCCAAATTGGAAAAGTACATCCAAGATACTGCACCAAGGTTCAAACCCATCAAAATGTTGATGATACTGTGGATGGCTGAAATTAAGATCCGCCTTCATCTCCGCTTGCCGCTGGTAATGGCGACTGTCATATTCTTGAAAGAGGGTCTCCGCTTCGAGCCGTTCGGCCAGAAGATCCGGATCAGAAGTATATTCAGCCAGGTTGCTTGCTAATTCATAGTTCACGCTTATATCCATAAAACGAAACAGGCGTTTTTGCAGATAGAGTATAAAGTCCATTAAATAGGTATAGTCCTTCGCCGATTTGAAATCGGCTTTTATTTCCGGTTCATAAAAATCATAATACATGCTGTTCCGGTAATTATATTCAATACTACGTAATAAGGGAGTAATCCAGTCCTCGGAATGATCGATCCGTACTTCTCGAATTGCTTTTTTCCGGTCTTCGGTTTGGATGGGGATGTTAATCCATTGCGTACCATTCGGGACTCGAATTTTGGCGCGGTGAATCCGGCTTTTGCGCGACCATCGTTCGACATCCTGCAGAATAATCCGATTGGCCTGCAGCATTACAGACAAATCATATAAGTTCGGTGCAAATTGGGGAAGGAGCAGAGCTAGCTTCAATTCAAACAGATTTTAAGTGATTAGTAATAAACATTATCTATATCTATCAGAACGGTTTATTCAGTTGCCGATTTCAGATATCCAAAAAAAGAAATTTATTATACGCAAAGCTACTTAAAAGCTTTCAACTTCTCACGTCAGCTACCTGATTTTATCCACATTAGGCGGTTTTTATATTTTACTAACTGCTTATTTCC
The DNA here is from genome assembly GCA_964468695.1 of uncultured Balneolaceae bacterium. Classification (GTDB taxonomy): domain Bacteria; phylum Bacteroidota; class Rhodothermia; order Balneolales; family Balneolaceae; genus Fodinibius. Next base: position 2,830 of record CAYXVW010000052.1, read on the forward strand.
ATAGTGGGCAAAGGCTGGGATTTCCTGCTCAGTTGCCGTTACCAGTAAAGGATTTTGGGCGGAATAATGCTCAAAAAGGGAGTCACCATTTGCAGTTGATATCATTTGGAGAGGTTCCCCAGTGGCTTCCAGCAGTGGACCGTAAATAAATCCTTTTCTGTTATCCGGCAGCTTAATTTGATACCACGAGTCGGTAGCTCCGAGAATTCGAACAGCTTCATTTTGATTCAGGCTTGCAATAGGAAATCTTTGGGTGGAAGGCAGAGGACGGACATTGGCTTTTGCATTTTGAACTCGACTCCATTTGCCAATCAAGGAGGTGTCCACATCCGGATCGGATGGTATTGGGCTAGGATCATCAATAAAGGGAAGAGGATTCACGGCGCCATTGTCATAAATCCCAAAATGGAGATGGGGAGGAGTCGTTCGGGCGTTGCCGGAATTGCCCACTAAGCCCAGTGTATCGCCTACTTCAACCTGTTGCCTTCTCTGGACAGTGATGGAATCCAGATGGGCATAGTATAATCCGCGTCCGTCAGCACGCAACCAAACGATATTTCCGCCGAGATTACTGGTCCCGGTACGTGATATCTGTCCTTTTGCTGCTGCAATAGCAGGGGTGCCACGGTCTGCAAAGATATCCACTCCTTCATGTCGGCGTGCACCTCCATCGCGGGGAGCGCCCCAAAAGCTTTTGATATTGGCCGGGCTTGCTTCGGCGACCGGAAAATTCATGGAAGGATCGTTTGTTATAGAGAGAGTTATGGATCCACTAACCAAAAGTTCCGGTTGCAATCTCAGGATGAGTGTCTGATTTTGGTCACTCTCGTAATGCAGCAGTGAATCTTCCGCAGACATTATCCTGGATGGTTCTTCGTTCCCATCCCCAACGGCAAACAGATCCAAGAATAGCTGGTCAGTCGTATCAGTTGAGGATATTCTGGCATTGAGAACTCTTCCCCGCTCCATCTCTAATTGCCAGGAGTACGCAACCGGTTCGTCTTTGAAATACGACACAGTAGCTTTATGTGGAATAGAGGTTTCGACCGCTTGCGAAAGGGCTGAGTCTCCGGCCTGTCTCCATTTCCGAACCATCGGTTTATCGCCTATCGGACTATCCAGCAGGGACTTTTCGTAGCTTTCATAGGGACTCATAGGTTGGAAGGTACGCTTGACGGTCTTGCAGCTTTCCATCATAACTATGATAGCAAGGACCGCTATAAGGATTAAAAAAGACGTCTTTTTCATAATAACCAAGTATAGAATTAAGACTATTTTACCAAGTATTAAGAATTGATTTGCGGTTCACGGCTTAAAAAAATGATGCTTTCCAAGTGATAGTTAATAACGTAATTCCGGAACTATTGTTTCTGGAACTATCCCTCTTCTTATCTCCAAACGGATAAAGAAAAGATATATTAATTGTTCTGTAATTAATGCTTTATAAGCTTTATTTTTAGCGTTTACAGATCAAGATTAAACAAATTAAAGAAAATATTTATGGAAGGTTCTGTACGTGTACGATTTGCACCGTCCCCCACCGGATTATTGCATATAGGTGGACTACGGACGGCCCTGTATAATTATCTTTTTGCCAAAAATAATAATGGCGATTTTATCCTTCGCATTGAAGATACCGATCAGGAAAGATATGTGGAAGAAGCGGAGGAAGATATTGTAGAATCATTGCTGTGGAGCGGCATAGAATTCGATGAAGCCCCGGGCAAGCCCGGCAAGGTAGGTCCCTATCGTCAGAGTGAGCGTAAGGAGATGTACGAAGAGTATGCAGAGCAACTGATTGAACAGGGTAATGCCTATTATGCTTTCGATACGCCGGAAGAACTGGAGCAAATGCGTGAACGTCTGAAAAAGTCGGGTAATCCTGCTCCTAAATATGATGCTATTACGCGTATGTCCATGAAGAATAGCCTGACTCTTCCGCAGGAAGAAGTTGAACGTAAGCTGGAAGAAGGAGATGAGTATGTGATCCGGTTAAAAGTCCCCCGGCGCGAAACGGTTCGGTTTGAGGATGAGATACGGGGGTTTGTTTCATTTGAAAGTAAGGGACTGGATGACCAGGTATTGCTGAAATCAGATGGCATGCCTACGTATCATCTGGCTAATGTAGTAGATGATCACTTAATGAAAATTTCGCACGTTATTCGTGGAGAGGAATGGCTCAGTAGCACTCCCAAACATATCCTGATGTACGAATATTTTGGATGGGAGCCCCCGAAAATGGCGCACCTGCCACTCATTATGTCTCCCAGCGGCGGGAAGCTTTCCAAGCGGAAAGCTGAAAGTGAAGGTATTCCCATTAATACACGGGATTATATTGAGCAAAAGTTTGAGCCGGAAGCTCTGGTCAACTTCCTGGCTTATCTGGGTTGGAGTCCCGGTGATGATTCTGAGATCCACACCATGGACGAGCTTATTGAACTCTTTTCACTGGATCGGGTAAGTAAAGGCGGGGCCGTATTTGACTATCAAAAGCTGATTTGGTACAACGAACATTATCTTCGTGAAAAATCAGCCGATGAGCTATATCCCCGTGTGCGTTCCATTGCCGAAGAGCATGGAATTCAGCCTGACGAGGCATATATGAAAGAGATCATCCCGCTGATGAAGGAACGGGTAAGTAAAATAGAAGACTTTATTACGATGGGACGGTTCTTCTTTGAAGATCCGGAGGAGTATGAAGATGAGGCCATGAAAAAATGGAAAGATAATAGCGTAGATCTTTTACAGGCCTATGTAGATAAGATTGAGCAGCTGGATGTGAAAGAGTTTAAAGCCAAAAAGCTCAAAGATAAGATTAAAGAGGTGATCAATGAACATGACGTGGGCTTTGGTCCGCTGATGATGCCCCTTCGCGTAGCTGTTACCGGCATGGGATACGGCCCTGATTTAACGCCTACGCTTGAGCTTTTGGGTAAAGAAACCACTATTCGACGGATAAAAACCGCTATAAAAAGACTGGGTTAGTTTGTCCGGAGTTTAAAAATTTAAACCTGGCAGGATATAAAATTTCTGCCAGGTTTTTTTAGTTGAGTCGGTAAGAGGGATAAAAAATCTGGCAAATTAATGCAGAGATTGTATTTTCACTGATCAGTAATATAAAATATGTACCGAAATCAGCCTAAGAGATAAGTGAGGTGTCATAGATGAAGCGGAAGGTTCTGTATTGGATAGCTGGCCTGAGTGCTCTGTTTTTGTTCCTTAATATGATAGGAGTTCCTGAAGCCATTGCCGCACAGGGAGGTGAGCCTTCCCCGGATATTGTTGGCTCATGGCTCAGTATATTGCCTCCTCTGGTAGCTATCGGAATTGCTCTTATCTTTCGCCAGGTATTGTTTGCGCTTTTTCTGGGAATATGGTGCGGTGCTTTTTTAGTCGGCGATATCTCATTCGGCGGTTTATTCACCAGTTTTTTTACTACGCTTAGTGGCTATATTGTTCCGGCTACAGCCGACGAAAGTCATATGAGTATTGTGATTTTTACGCTTTTAATTGGTGGCATGGTGGGAATTATTACGGATAACGGGGGTACACGCGGAGTGATACGGCGAATCAGTGGATTGGTGCGTACCAAAGTGCATGGACAGGTCATGGCTGCCCTTATGGGTTTTATCGTCTTTTTTGATGATTATGCCAATACAATGGTGGTGGGTAATACCATGCGTCCCCTTACTGATAAATTACGCATTTCGCGGGCGAAGCTTGCTTACCTGGTGGACGCTACTGCCGCTCCCATTGCAACTATTGCACTGGTAAGTACCTGGATAGGAGCCATGGTTGGATTCATTGCGGATGCCCAGGAAAAAATGCCTGAATTTAATGAAGCGGCATACGGGGTATTTCTCAGTTCCCTTCCCTATAACTTTTACGCTTTCTTCACCATCTTTTTTGTACTTATGATTGCGTGGTCGGGACGTGATTTTTCTACTATGTTAAAAGCACGTATCAATCTTTATAAGGCCAAACATAATCCCCAGCTGGATACCTATAATCTTTGGAAGGATAAAATTAAGGATGACGAGGAGAAACAGGTAATTTCTCACTGGTCAAACGCTGCTATCCCTATTTTTACGCTTGTCTTCGGTACCATCGGGGGACTTTTTATAACAGGAGAGGGGAGTTCAATTCAGGAAATAATTGAGACAGCCGATTCTTACAAGGGCTTGCTCTGGGGGTCGCTACTTTCAATTGTTGTAGCCGTTGTCATGACGCTGGGCAAAAAACTGTTAAATGTTGAGGAAATGCTTGAAGGCATGATGGAGGGAATGCATACCATGTTCGATGGATTGCTTATTCTGGTTATGGCCTGGGCATTGAGTGCGATTACGGTAGAATTGGGTACAGCGGATTATTTGATGTCCGTCTTTGGCGAGACGCTGAATCCTTATTGGCTGCCTGCCCTCGTATTGGTGCTGTCGGCCCTGACTGCGTTTGCTACGGGATCGAGCTGGGGGACGATGGGTATTTTGATGCCGCTAGTGGTCCCTTTGGCTTGGGAAATTGGCAGCAGTAACGGCCTTCCTGTCGAAATGACCTATGAAATTATCTATGCCAGTGTCAGTGCCGTACTAGGCGGATCTGTTTGGGGTGATCACTGCTCGCCCATTTCCGATACAACGATTCTTAGCTCTATTGCTACACAATGCGACCATGTGGAACACGTAAACACCCAGCTGCCTTATGCCATGATTGTTGGGGGGATAAGTATTATCGGGATGATCTGTATCCTGGTAGCGGGGATCTCTTTCTGGATTATATATCCCGTAGGAATCGCGCTGATTATTGGTATTATCTACAAGTTTGGGAAAGTACCAGATCCGGAAGAATATGCTCCCGAGGGGAAAGAGGCAGCTTCTACCCGGTTAGACTAATTTGCAAAGATTCTTTTCAGTTAATCCGTGGGATTTTAATTTCAAACTCAAAACTGTTCTCTTCTTTTACTTCCTGTGTGCCTGGCTTGTAACGCCGTTCGATAAATGTGACGTTATTATTTTTATTAATGAGTAATACTGTAGAGCATCGGGTGCCATACTCTTCTCCTTTGATGAAAATCGGGGAGATTTCTTTTTCTACTTCCTTGGGGATACCGGTGTCGGGTAATTGGTCTTCGGGTGCTTTTACATCATCGTACAAAAGATCAAAAAGCGCTTCTGTTGAAACCTTTTGCTTATTGAGAATATGGCCTAACTTATTTTTTGAACGTTGAACTTTTGGCCATGGAGTATTTAACAAGTGATTACTCAGCCCGTAAATACCGGGAGATAATGACCGCACAACTCCTTCCTGATTCGAATAATAACCCAGGGTGTTGATATTTCCGGTCAGAAGATTAAATCCCTGATAATTGTCAGCTTCCTGATGAAGCTCCTGCAGATAGGAAAGAGGATCAGTTTTATTAATTAAAAAGTTCAGCGTTAATTTTCCGCGACTTGGAGGATCTTCCTTGGTTATGCTGGGATCTCTGTAATTGGTGACTGCTGAAAATTTCCCTGTGCGACTAATACCCATCCAGGTCCCTCCTCCCTCCAAGTCCTTACCAGCAAGTATATCCGGATGAGAATCCCAGAACTGGGCACCCCGGGTAGGACGTTCATACCGTTCATCTCTGTTGGCAGCAAAGACCAACCTGTAGTTTGGGTGCGCGCTATAACCAAAAACAATAAGACACATATTCCGTTTATATAAATAGATTTCGGGCTTTTCACCTAAAGAACAAGGATTATAGAATATTAATTCTCAAAACATTTTTACATATTCTACGTGAAAGAATACAACTAGAGATCAGAACTACTTTTATTTTTTGAGATAAGTGAGTCTTACCATTCGTGAATATAGCTTTTTTGTACTTGCCCTGCTTGCGGCGGTGTGGTTTTTTGTAGGCTATCCTACACAGGATCCTCGCAGTAGTATAAATCTTTCGTTAGAAAAAGCGGAAGTAGAGCAGAATGCAAAGGAAGTATTTGGTGGCTTTGGATTTGCCACCCAGCATTACAGTTCTGAAGTTAATTTCGACGCTCACCGTAGCCTTCTGGATTCTCTTCAAAAAGAACTTGGTCGATCGGAGCTGATTGATAAAATAAAGTCTGGTGAAATTCAGAATCTCAAACCGTTTTATTGGCAGGTTAGATTCAGCCCAACCGCTGACGGCCGTTCGTCCATTATAGGATTAGCAGGTACAGAGGATTCTAATGATGGACCACCCGGAGAAAATGATGAATATATCGAATTGCGTTTTGATATGCAGGGCGAACTCTTAGAGGTGCGCAATCCCAATGCAATAATACCAAATAAGGCGGTAAATCGCCCGGCTTTAGGAGCAGCTTTTGGATCTGGAAAAGATGGAATTGATGAACTGCTATCATCATTGTCGGACTCTTCACTTAGCCGTCAATTCGGCATTGATGTACAGCGAAGCGATATAGATACAGAGTCAGTGGCTCAATGGTCTTTGGAACGCTTAGAAACGCTATTGGACGAGGGAGGCAGGGTTGGACTGACAGAGCCGGATATCTTCAATATTACTTCCTATTACTTAGGACAGACCGGATGGGATGTACCCGCTTTTGTAAAAGATACGGTTCGTCTTGGTCGGACGAATGGAACTAATACCGCTAACGCTCGATTTCAGGGAGCCCAGGAAGAGCAGGGGCAAAAAGTTCGTATTGATGTGAGTGTTACAGCTACAGGCGGACTTTTATCAATAGAAACGACGTATAATCCGGATGGCAATGGCAACACTACCTTTCATGAGTTGTGGCCGGTATTACGTACCATGCTTATTTTTCTGTTCTGCTTGGCGGGAGTCATTATTTTCTTTTTTAGGATAAGGGCGCGGGCTATTGATACTAAACCGGCTTTGGTGATAGCCATCCTGGCGGGAGTTATGGTGTCTGTGCAAATGCTGCTTTCAACCATTGTCCAAACCGACATTTTTACCGAATCTACGGATTTAACCACAAGTATTTTAATTTTGGCTGTTACGGGAGTATCCGGTGCAGCCGCCGCATTGGCCTTTTTTGTTTTTTCTGCCATTGGGGATTCCATAACCCGTCAACATTGGTCTGAGAAGCTAAGCCTGTACAATTATATACGACAGGGTATGCTTTTTAATAAGCCGGTGGGCCATATGTTGATACGATCGGTTCTATGTGCGTTCCTTTTGGCAGGTCTGTGGACGCTGGTGCTCTGGTTGTTTCCAAAAATGTACTTGGATATTCAGCAGGTATTTCTCCATGAACAGGCTATGTGGCCACC
>CAYXVW010000052.1:10201-12566 GCA_964468695.1 uncultured Balneolaceae bacterium
TGAAATGGGAAGTCGTGACACTATTATTAAGTCACTTTTTATTTCTGGGATTGTTGACATCTGCTGGTGGATGGATCGTCGGTAATTCGATGGATGCCTATATTTTTATCTTCCAGTTGGGACTGATGGGATCCATATTTGTAGCGGGACTCTGGACAATTGTAAAAGGTAAGGATGAAAAAGTATTAACAAGATTTGTTCCCGAATATGTAGAAGAGTTGGCCCAGGAACAGCGTATTAAACAGGAACTCCAAATTGCCCGGGAGGTGCAGCAATCCTTTTTACCTATTCGAACACCAGAGTTTGAGCATCTTGAGTTGGCAGCTATTTGTAAACCTGCTTATGAAACCGGTGGAGATTATTATGATTTTATTCCACTTGATGATAACCGGGTTGCCGTAACCATTGGAGATGTAAGCGGCAAAGGGATTGAAGCCGCTTTTTATATGACTTTTATAAAGGGCATTTTGCACAGTCTATGCAGGGAGATTGATTCCCCGGCAGAATTATTGAAAAAAACCAATCGACTATTCTATGACAATGCTACCCGGGGGATTTTTATTTCACTGGTGTATGGCATTGTTGATCTGAATAAACAGGAATTCCACTTTGCCAGGGCAGGTCATAATCCTATTTTGCGTATGAATACTAAAGAGTCTGTGATAGAAGAGTTACAACCCAGGGGAATTGGTCTCGGGCTATCATTGGGCTCTCCTTTTGACAATCAGATTGAGGAAGTACGCCTGAAGCTCTATGACAATGACGCCTTGGTACTTTATACTGATGGTATTACAGAAGCATTAAATGAAAAGGGAACTTTTTATGGAAGCCATCGATTGCATAATTTGCTGAAAAAGCAATCAGATAAATCTGCTTCAACAATTTTAGATACCGTATCGAACGATATAAAATCTTATATTGGAGAAGCTAAGCAGCATGATGATATGACCATGATTGTTATGAAGCTTAAGAATAAGCAAGGCGGCCGATTGAAGGAATGATACTTGTGTGGAGATTTGCAATTTTTCTCATCCTCTGTTTGGGAAGTTTAAGCGTTTTGGGTCAGGATATTGATTGGGTGTCGCTGCAGGAGGCACAGACAAAGGCTTCGGAAGAGGATAAGAAAGTGCTCATATTTGCGGAAGCAGAATGGTGTGGGTATTGCCAAAAAATGGATGACGAAGTCTTCTCAACACAGGCCGTAACTGACAGTCTGCGGAAATACTTTTATGGTGTACGTCTCGATATTGAGTCAGATGTCACCGTTAGCTTTAATGGATCGCGATTTTCTGAGCAATCATTAGCTCAAAAATTTAGAGCATTTCGAACACCCACCACCATATTTTTGGATACGGATGGTTCTTTTATAGGATTACAGCCGGGTTTTATACCGGAAAATATCTATGATAAGTTATTAGCGTATATAGGAGCCGAAAGATATAAAAATCAATCCTTTGAGGAATATCTAAAGGATCACAGTATTGAAATAAAATAGTTATATTTTATAGATACGATACTCTGCTGTTCGTAAGGCTAAATAAAGATATTCGATTTCTGAACGATTAAGCATTATGGTTTTAAGTCAAGCTGTTGAAGATTATTTGAAAGTTATTTACAGAATCGAACTGGAGGGAAATAAGGCAACAACTACCAAAGTTGCCGATGCACTTGACGTGTCTTCAGCTTCAGCTACCAATATGGTAAAACGTTTATCGAAAATGGGATTGGTAGATTATGAGTCCTATAAAGGGGCGTCACTTACTAAGTCTGGTAGGAAAATTGCTCTTGAAATTATACGCCATCACCGGCTGCTGGAGCTTTATTTGTTGGAAGTAATGGGCTATTCCTGGGATGAGGTGCACGAGGAAGCGGAAAAACTTGAACATCATATTTCGGAACAATTTGAAGAAAAAATTGCCCAGTTACTCGATGATCCCACTCACGATCCCCATGGCGATCCCATTCCTACTAAAGACGGTTTAATGCCTGAAATGAATGCAGATCCCCTGGTAAATGCGGAGACAGATCAAGAGTACATTGTAAATCGTGTGAAGGATCAGAATCCGGATCTGCTCCGATATCTCGAAAAAATAGGGCTGTTGCCGGGAATTAAGATTAAAATTAAAGAAAAAGGTCCCTTTAAAGGGCCGATTACCATCCTTATTGAAGGGAATGAGAAGGTAATTGGAAACGATGTGGCTCAAAATATTTTAGTTGCGGAGATTTAATAATATTGAGGATAATTTGTTACTTACCTTTGGTGAGCGAGCGGAGGCAAATCTTTTAATTTAATAGTAAAAGTACATCGAATTAATCAGATTAGAACTCTTATCTCCGTTTGCTAAAGGTCTCAAAAGATTGCTGT
>CAYXVW010000053.1:0-7905 GCA_964468695.1 uncultured Balneolaceae bacterium
ACATCTACGGTTTGTCTCTTTTGTCTGCCTCTTCAGCTTGTTACTGTTGTTAAGCAGTTGTACTTCATCAGAAGAGTTTACCGGTTATTCCTACGATCCTGAAGGAGTCACCAATACAACCGATAAGGAAATACAGTTTCAACACAAACGAACTATTGGTATATCCAAGACCGGTGTATGGATTAGTAATGAGTTTGACGGAGCACGAATGAACAATTTTTATAGAGTAAAAGATTCACTCTACCGCGTTGTGATTGAGCCTGAAAATCATCCGGTAAATAATAGCCCCTGGTATTCTTTCAAAATTCATAGTGACTCATCGCAACAAATACGTCTGCAACTTACCTATAAACACGGGAAACATCGCTATTTTCCCAAATTGAGTACCGATGGCGAACATTGGACTCCCATTCCTCCTTCAAAAGTTAAAACGGATACTGCTGCCGGCACTGCAACACTCACCCTTGATCTGAATGAAGAACCGCTTTGGGTATCGGCCCAGGAACTCCTCACCTTTGATGGTATGCAGCAGTGGGCGGATTCTATTACCACTTCAACACCAGTAGCAAAACTGGATACCGTTGGATATTCTCATAATAACCGCCCGGTTTTAAAAATCAGTACCTCGCAAAATAAATCCAACAGAAACCGGGGCGTTCTCATTATCACAGGGCGTCAACATCCGCCGGAAGTTACCGGGGGACTGGCCAGCCAATACTTTATTGAAACGTTACTTGAAGACAATGCACTTGCACAGGATTTTCGCGACAAGTTTGATCTCCTGATCTATCCATTGGTTAATCCGGATGGGGTGGACAATGGGCATTGGCGCCATAACGGTGCCGGCATTGACCTCAATCGCGATTGGGAACATTTTAATCAGCCCGAAACCAAGGCTATTCGCGATGATCTCTTGCCATTAAAAGAGGATACCAACCGCACTGTATATTACGGTATTGACTTCCACTCAACAAACGAAAATATATTCTATCCGATTAACCGGGACATTTCGACCTTCCCGGAAGACTTTACCTATGGATGGATAGAAACGCTCAAAGAGGCCGCTCCGGATACGCCGATTAATGTTGAGCCTTTTCCTCCCAACTCACCGATTGCCAAAAACTGGATTTATCACACGTTTGGAGCTGACGCGGTCACCTATGAAGTGGATGATGCCGCAAACCGAAAAAAACTTGAAGGTATAACCCAACAAACAGCTCAAATAATCATGCGGCAGTTGCTTGAAGAATGGGACAAAAATCAGTAGAAATCTCTGCCATAAAAGCTGATAGTTACCTGAAGAATAAATCATACGCATCATTAGTCTGAACGATAAGCATCATTTGATTAAACGATGCACATGATTTATCAGAGTAGTACCTGTTATTTTCAAAATTATCTTCCTGTGTGGGAACATTATTGATTTAAACATACTTTAAAAGGTTGTAAACTGAGAATGACCGGTGTTTCACTCATATTAAATAATGAGGTTTATTATGCTAGGTACTATTCTTGTAATCATTCTGATTTTGATGCTCATCGGTTCTCTGCCGACTTGGAGATACAGCCGGACATGGGGATATGGACCCAGTGGACTTCTTAGTACTCTTTTGATCATTTTTCTGATCCTTTGGTTGCTGGGACATATTTAAAATCATAAAGATCAGGAAGTAAAGTTAGCGTTAGTGGCAACTTACTTTCATGATTCTATCTTAACAGATGGAATTGCTCCGACGGTTAACCCATGTCTAAGTTTTCCCTCCTGCTATACTCACCGCCTTCCTAAAGTCCGTTTCTTTTTTTAAGTTATTGTATATTTAGTTGACAATTACGCTATTCATCTTTCCATAGCAAAAACTGATGATATGATATCTTTTTTATTTGCTGAACCTATCTCTTTTCCTAATTGTTTTTATTTATTAGTGTTATTGGATAATTGCCTCAAAAAAATTTTGGGCAACCTAAACAGGCATTCTCCATGAATTTTAACCCTGTTACAGACATTAATACTTGACTTATGAAATTTAAACAATCATTTGTTTGGGCTATCTTTCTCTTATCAATTATACTGGCTTCCTGCGGACCTGAAACCATTATTGACCTAGGGAATGAATCCTTTACACTTCTTGATACTGACAGCACTGAGGTCCAATTCCCGGATGATTATAAAGGAAAAACAACGGTCATCAGCTTTATTTATACCCACTGCCCGGATGTGTGTCCTGCTATTACGGCGAACATGAAAAATATACAAGCCGAGCTGGATGACACCACCGATATCCGTTTCGTAGAACTTACTTTTGATCCGGAACGTGATACCCCATCAGCATTGGCCAAATATAAAAAGCTTTATGACCTTAACGACCAATTCTCGCTTCTTACCGGTTCTTCCTCCGAGATCGATTCTCTGCTAAACAGGCTCAATATTGTGGCCGAAAAAACGCAAATTGATTCCCTGCAGCAAGACAGCAGTGACTACTTCATGAATCATTCAAACACCATCTATTTAATGGATAAACAGGGACGCATTCGAACGGAATATCCCGCTAATGTTGTCCCTCCTGAACATGTGTCCGAAGACCTTCAAAAAATACGTTAGTAATATTAATGGCATGAATTCTTCCCGCTTAATTCTTTTAACCGGATTAGTAATAGTTGGAATCTGCGCATGTACTTCCAATGAAAGCGTGGAACAAGAACAAGAGGAAGTCATATTTGGGAAAATAGAATTATCAGATGGTTGGGTACGACCCGGCTCAAAAGGAGGTAGGAGCGCTGCTTACCTGACAATAAGTAACGGTACAGCCTCCCGGGATACCTTAATGAATATTTCAAGTAGTGTCGCAGCGAAAGCTGAGCTTCATGAATCATATAAAGGCGAAAACGGCATTATGGCAATGCGACCGGCTTCCCAACCGGTCATTCCAGCCGGAGAAAAATTACATATGAGTCCTGGCCGACTTCATGTTATGCTTCATGAGCTCAACAGGAATCTTAGCGTTGGTGATTCGGTGGATATAACTCTAACCTTCAGTCGTATTGATACTCAATCCAATCGGCTACCAGTAAAGTCACAACCTTAAGCTGCAAATAAGCTCGGTTTTGATTAGTTTCTGTCATTTATTTACGGCGATGGAGTTCGCCCATAACCGTTCTCTACTCTGGAAGAGAGCTGATGACTCCTGTTAACAATTAATAAAATGAACCAACCGGAGCTATCTCATGCTGCAATCCATTTTAATTGTTGGTGTCGGCGGATTCTTTGGCAGCATTTTCCGTTTTCTAATCACCCATTACATTAATATAAGTGCCCAGTCCATTTTTCCCTGGGGAACTCTATTCGTCAATTTATTAGGTTCTTTTTTTATAGGCATCATCATTGCCTCTGTAATAAGCGAGAACCTAAGTCAATCTTATCGCCTATTGCTGGCAACCGGTTTCTGCGGTGGATTCACCACTTTCTCTTCTTTTTCCTATGAATTCTTTTCCCTGCTCCAGCATGAACATACCGGCTATGCTTTTTTATATGCCATAGGCAGTTTTGGATTGGGACTTCTGCTTGTCTGGCTGGGTTTTAATCTTGGAAAAGCAATATAAGCTTTAAAAAAAGCAGGGCCATTCTGTAAAAGAGTCTGCATTACTATCCTTATAAGCTTGTTATTTAAACTCCAGTACGTTAGCCGATGATCCACTGGGAAAGCTAATACCCAACATATTGGATAGAGTCGGAGCGATCTGTGGAATGGCTGTCTTTTCATTTGAAGAACCCTGTGGTACGCCCCATCCATAAAAAAGAAGCGGCACATGCGTATCATAATTATAGGGAGACCCATGCGAAGTCCCGGTCTCATAACTACTGTCCAGCCAGCCCGGCTTTAGCTGAATAAATACATCCCCGGAACGATCTTCCTGAAATCCCCGCTGGTACATCGCCTGGTATCCATCCGAATATCCGTTAGTGCGGTAATTATAGGCCGTATTGGTTGAATTTACGGCGTTAAATTGCAAAAGAAATTCCGCGACCTCATTCTGTAACTTCTTAAGTGAAACTCCATTCTGCTTAACCAAATCATGATCCAGATAGACCTGCTGATTTGCATATGCTTCTACCCATTCTCCTTCGCCGTATCTGCGATTTAAATATCCCTTAAGTACATCAATGACTGCATCACTTCTGAAGTATCCACCCGGCAACTTTTTATCGATCAGTTCCTGGGGAACATCAACAGCACCATGGTCGGAGGTAAGCATAACGAGATAATTACCCTCGCCGACTTCCTCATCAAGATAATTCAACAGATCTGCCAGATCCCGGTCAAGGCGTAAGTAGGTATCCTGCAGTTCAATAGAGTTTGGCCCAAACTGATGGCCTACATAGTCGGTGGAAGAGAAGCTAACTCCGAGAAAATCAGTTGTTTCATCAGATCCCAAATTTTCACCTTCAATTGCACTTTTAGCTAATTCCTTTATCAGGGTATTACCGAAAGGAGTGGAACTTACAATTCCATAGGAATCTCCCCTGTTTGCCTCGAGATCATGCGGAAAAACCGGGGCCTCTTCATTTTCAAAAGTCCCCTCATAAGGAGTATCATCGGCATTACTTTCGGTATAGTCCTCAATAGGCAAAAGGGTTTCCCAAGTTTTATTACTCAGTTCACGGGCCAATCCTTCTTCGTTAAAGTCTTGGATCCATTGTGGCAGCTGGTCGCGATACCAAGAGCTGGTCACAAAGTTCCCGGAGTCTCCTTCATACCAGTAGGCGGCATCACCCATATGTCCCGCTGCCAGAACGGCTCCACGATCTTTAATAGATAAAGCTATCACTTTATGGTCGTCGCTGGTCTCTTTCAGTTCGTCAGTAACGGTTGTACTCATCAGATTTGCGGGGGACATCTTGCCGGCCTCTCCTTCCGTTCCCACAGGTGTGATCGTTGAGTCTGCAACCACATACATATTATCATCGATATTACGATCGTACCACGAATTTCCTACAATTCCGTTTACCGCTGGCGTTGTTCCCGTGTAAACGGCAGCATGTCCGGGACCGGTATAAGTGGGGAAATAATTGAAATGATTATTGGTAAAACTATATCCCTCATTCACCAATCGTTTAATACCGTCTTCTCCATATTTATCCCAATACAGAGGGATATATTCATAGCGCATCTGGTCAACCACAATACCGACAACCAGTTTGGGCTTATCTTTATCGGATGGATTATCCTGAGCCCATACGGTCTGCAGCGCCATCAAGAATATTATCGAACTGATTCCAATTATTTTAAGCGTTTTCATAGGATCGGTATTTGCTAAGTGAAAATTTCTATAGGGAAAATAACTCCTTTTAAGAAAGAATCGAATTATGTTTCTGATATGAAATTAATTAAATGATTCATGAAACTTTCATTGTTCATCGGCCAATAAAATGATGCATAAATTTTACTCCTGATTTCTTACTTTAAAGCTGATGAATTCTACTGATAGCAATCAAAAAACCTCTGGCCTTAAAAGAACGTTACTGGAATGGGGCCTCATTGGTGTGGTTATTGCCATTCTTTATACTACGGGATTGCATACCGAAGTGCTGGGTACCATGCAGCGGGCCCTGCTATGGACCGGACTATTCGATGCCGATACTTCTGAAATAGCTACCACCGAGGGATCATTTTTATCTGAGTCGGACTATCATTTTGCCTTAGAGAAAACGAATGGAGAGACCGTTTCACTGAGTGATTACCGTGGTGATGTAGTTTTTGTGAACGTATGGGCTTCTTGGTGTCCGCCCTGTGTGGCTGAAATGCCTACTATTGAAACACTCTACGACAATGTGGACGGGGAGGATAATATTCGATTTATCCTCCTGGCAATGGATGAAGAGCAACAAAAGGCCATCGATTTTATGGAGAACAAGGAATTCCCTATGCCCTACTTCTTTCCTGCATCTGCTCTGCCGAATCACTTTCGAAGCCAGTACCTGCCAACAACGTATGTCCTCTCCAAAAAGGGACAGATTGTGTATAAAAAGGAAGGTATAGCTGATTATAGCTCCCCCAACTTTGCCCAATGGTTGAGGGAGCTGGCCCAAAAGTAATAATTGTAGCCAGACTATGCTTCCCGTCGGCAACTACCATCTACTTTACCAGGGAAAAAACTCGATTCACGTTAAAGCCAAATCGGAAATCACCGGCCCAAAATTGCTCCCTGTTTGTAGCCAAAACATATTGTTCAAGATGCCATTCCGTAGATGTGAAGAAGAGCTGAAAAACATGTCCCCCGGTCTCAATATTCAATCCAAGTGAAAAGGCGTTCTTAGTATTAGCAGCCCGCTCACCAATCACGGGATAGTATTCCGCAGATAACGCGAAGCGCCTCGAAAGAGGCATATGAGCTCCCAACCCTACTGCAAAAAAACTATTGGGATCACCGACAGAAACACTGCTTATATGGCCATACATCGGGGTAACCTGCAAGCTAAGGTGATCATTAAATTTCCGTGAGAATATGGCCGATATGAGGGTACTCACATCGTCTTTAATCGGCCGCTCGTTCTCTTGGGTTACTATACCCAAATCACCTTTTACGGATATGCTAATAGGTTGGGTATCCGACTGATTTTGTCGAAGAATCGCCAGTTTTGTACGCAGATCTACGATATTGGTTAGTGAAGAACGGCCGATACCCAGGGACCATCGATCGGTAATTCCATAATCAATACCCAGCCGTACATTTCGAACATTATCGATTCCAAAGAAGGTCTGCAGTGGACGCTGAGTGGCAACGCCAAAGCTATGCATTATGGTACTATTTAAATTACCAGCAGGCAGATGTGCCGTACTTGCCTGGGTAATCAATGTGGGAGCCCAAAATACATCCTGAACCGGGCCGTCGGTTTGTACTCGTTTCCGTTCCATTTGGCCATACACCGTGGAGGTAGTCAGAAGAATAATAAACAGAACTGAGAATAATTGTTTGTTCATCGTTTTCATAAGGTTCTACTGCTCGGTTGGTTTGAGTGTAGCTTCAATTCTAATATCCATTTGTTCACTTACGCGATAGAATAAAATTCCCGGAGGTTCTATATCATAGTCTTCTATATTAATGGTCCATGAGGAAGTAAGATGCAAACCCTCCGATGTAGGTTCAAGGGTGCCCTCAATACTTCTCTCCCTGCTAACCCCATGAATAGTGAATTCTCCTTCGACCGTCACTTTTTGTGGCGTTTCCTTTTCGGGATCAAAGGGAGTTGTTATTTTGCCATAAAATTCTGCAAAGGGGTATTCTTCAGCCTCCAGCGTTTCCAGCATGTCTTTGTCGCGCTTACCTATACCTGTTTTCAAGGTTGTTACGTCCAGGTAAAAGTCCACAACAGAATCGTCCAGATTAATTTTCCCCACCAAGTAATCGCTTTCGCCGGTAAAGGAATGCAGGGGCACGGATGAGTCAAACTCTGCGTGCCCCGATTCCGTCATATAGGCCTGTCCATAAGCCTCCGGTGAAAAACCACAAACCATGAACAGACACAGAATAAAAATCCGATGAAGCATAGCCGTTTTAGATTTTGTGGTTAATCCTTTAGTTATTCTGCGCGCCCTCATCAATCCATTCTCTGATCAATGATATTTCGTCATCAGATAAATAAGGTCCTCCCTCCGGCATGCGCACTCCGTGGTCAGGGGAAGGTTCGATTTTATCCACCAGGGGACTTCCCGCTGCATCATTCGGTTGAACCACCAGTTGGCTATATTGGTTACCTTCACTTTCGGTCACATTTTCATAGGAATCCAGCCTTACGCCGCTTCTTCGTTCTCCTACATGGCACCCAGAACCGCCACAGCTCGAATTAAATATATCCTCTACATTGGAAAAGGTAGGCTCGGGTGGGGGCTCATTGCCGTTGCCTCCATT
>CAYXVW010000053.1:8005-12547 GCA_964468695.1 uncultured Balneolaceae bacterium
GATACCAGCAGCATCCCCAGAGAACATAGCAAAATCAATGAAAAAGAACGCATTGACCGGAATTTTATCCCTCCAATAGAAAACGACCCTATCTCTTGTTGTTTATCTGAATATTCCATAATCCCTCGTTTTTTGAGCTTTTAAATTATAATTTGAAAACGACCTCTCAACTATTGAAGCTGAAAATTGAGTGATACAAAACTTCCGATGGAATACAGCTTTACGTTCCCTTCTCCAACCCCTTTCAAGGGCACTCTCACATAGGGTTCAGCCCTCAGACTCCATCTGGGATGGATATCATATTCCAATCCAATTGAAAATCCCACATTACTCATTAAGTGTCCCGTGCCCGTCCTCTCATTCCAGCTTTGTGGTAATCCGTCTCCATTTTGATCATATCTAAAATCGTATTCTTCATTCAGCATGATATAGGAAGCAATGCCTGTAGACGCATACAATCTGGAATGCTCAAAATTTAGAAAGTTATACTTCAGATTTATCGGGATATCGAGAATAAGGCAGCGGGCAAATGTTTCATCGGGTAGAATTCCGGAGTTCCCATAGTTGCCGTATCCTTGATTAGGATTATATTCTCCTCCCTGAGCCGTATATCGTACATCTGACTGAATAACTCCCCCGGAAACAGAGAGGTTTTCTGTCAGACGGTATTCCACTGCCACGCCAATTTTATATCCCATATCCGAAAAGTTTGACAATGAACCCACCGTGCTAAAATCCGGACTGGCCACAAAACCCAAAGCAAAACGCGAAGAGGCGATCATGCCACCTCCATACCTAGCATCATCAGGAGTTATCGCCTGATTACCAGTTCGCTCATTCCCTTCTTCTGACTCGACCGTGGCAAATACTTTGGGATCTACTTTTTTATCCAGAGAAGATAAACTGCATTCGGGGCAATGAACTTCATCCACGAGTAATTCCCCGCTCATCTGCTTACTTACTAAATATTCCTGCTGTGCTTGCTCTGTCTGCCCTGTACCAGCAGTATTTTGTCCCTGATCCTCTACATCTCCATTTGAGGATTCATCAGCCATTTCCTGACTAGTATTCTGGTCAGTCACCGTATTATCATCGGCTTCCGGTATAGAAATCTCAGGAATAGTTTCCAATCGGCCAGGCTGCTCCGATTGATCTTGCTGCTGTTCTGTTTGCTCACTGAGTTGCTCATTAATCTCATCAATTGAGACATAATTTTGATAGGTGAAATATCCTAACAGCGCAAATAACAGCAAAGAAGCCGCAATCAGCCATCGACGCTTCTTCTCCAGGGATCTCTTTCTTGCTGCCATATCGAGCTTCTTTTCCAGTTTCATCCAGTCTTCTTCCCGATATGAAATATCAAATTCCTGGACTTTTTTCTGGAAAAACTCCTCAATAGGATCTTCCGTATTATGCTTATTTGTAGACATATTGTGTTACTGCGTTAAATTTTTCTCCAGTATAGCCTGCAAGTTCTTTTTGGCTTTAGAAAGATTCGACTTGGAAGTTCCTTCGGCAATTCCAAGCATTTCAGCGATCTCCTTATGTTGGAACCCCTCGATCACATGCAGATTAAAGACGGTTCGATATGCCGGGCTCAACTGTTGGATTAAATCAATAATTTCCTGGTAAGAAATCTTGCTGATAATTGTCTCGTCACGGGCTATTTCGCTTTCAACATTTTCCAATTGCTCGCGCTCCAGGCTACTTTTATGCTTGTGGTAATAATTGATTGCTGTATTGATGATTATCTTTCGCAACCATGGCTTAAAGGGACGTTCAGTATCGTATTGAGCGATGTTCGAAAACAATTTCATAAAAGCATCATTCAATATGGTTACGGCCTCTTCCCTGGAATCGGCATAGCGCAGCGTTATACTCATGCCATAGGCATAGTACATTTTGTACAGCTCTTTTTGGCTGTCACGCTGCCGCTTTCGGCATCCTTTGATTATTTTTTTTAACAAGGACTTCTCGATTTTCCAGAGACTAAATTATAGTTCACCTTTACAGCATATCATATTCCTCTATCCCCCTATACAAGAAATTCAGGGGCAAGGGTTGCCTCTATTTTTAAAAAACTTTCTGCTATATCAGAATAAAGAATGTGAATCCCTGAATGATAATTCTAATCCTTTATCTCTATACTTTCTCACAGAAACAATATGAACAGAAAGCTTATCTATTAATAAGGTTACACAATCATCTGGTATTTGTGAAGAGCGATAAAAAAAACGGTAAAGAGATGCATTTTTTTATAAAAAGTTAGATCCAACGGCGTACTTTTGACCGATACTTTTCAAATTCTTCCCCGAATTTTTGTTGTAGTACTTTCTCTTCCGGAATAATCTGGAAGTAATTCATGTATAATACGAAGAGAGGCGAAATTAAAATAGCAAGTATATCTCCCAGATATATTCCATAGGAAATTAAAATCATCAATAAAGCTACGTACATGGGGTTTCGGGAAAACCGATAAATTCCACTATCAACCAAGCTACTGGCACTATCAGGCTTATGTGGGTTGATGGAAGTAGATTTTCTGTAAAATTGAACAAGTCCTACCAGCCCAATTATTCCTCCCGCTGCAAAAAAGGATACCGCCAACCACAAGGGTCCCCGAAAGTCAGTCCCATTAAAATGAATGTAGTTATCCATTATCCACATCACAAAAGCAAAGATAATAGTAACAACTGCAGGAGGTATTTTAAGCTTCAACATCTGCTTTTATGTATCATTGTCCGTTTTATTTCCTTTCCGGAAAGGCATATCAAATAATCCCTTTATTTTCCGATCCTCCTCGGAATCAAATTCATCAAGCCCGATACGCAGTGTTTTGAGAGGATTATGGAGTCGAAATGTTTTCCCGATACGATCCCAGAAAGAAAACAACGAACTGTAATTTGAATCGGTTTCTGGCTGCCAGCGCGAGTGGTGTACCTTATGCATTGCAGGTGTAACAATAATTGCTCTAAGTGCCTTGTCCAACTTTTCAGGCAGCGCGATATCGGCATGATGAAACTGCACTACGGCGAACATAATGGTTTCGTAAAGCAGGAGCTCCCACAGGTAAATGCCTGTTATCACGATCACTCCTATACGCAGTGCCGAAGAAAAGATAATTTCCCCTGTATGAAACCGGCTGGCTGTAGTCACATCCATATTGGGATCGGCGTGATGGACGCGGTGAAACCACCATAAAAACGGAATCTTATGATTCATAAGGTGCCAGAGATACATCCACAGGTCCATCAGCAAAACCGCTCCGAGTGTATGTCCCCATGCCGGCACGCCCGCAGCTTTCAGCCAGTTTAAGATACCGAATCCGTTTTCATACGCCCAGTTAGAAGCCCACAGCCAAGTACCGACAAAAAAAACTGAAATGATCAGCGCATTGGTCAATCCCAACGCCATGTTGGCAAGCAGATGTTTTCCTTTTTCTTTAATAGAACCCTTAAAAAAATCAAAAAATGGATGTGCCTGCTCAATCATCATCAGTACAATTAGTCCGATGACCGCAGCCAGTACCTGAGTCTGCTCCAGTAAATTTATCAGTGCCTGCATAGAATCAAATATGACCTAATTCTTTCTATAGAAGAATGTCGTTACTTTTCTCTTTCCAAACCGGCGGCGACCAAATCCTCAAAGCCGCCTATGTTATAAACGTTTTCAAAACCGTTCCTCACCATCAAATCAGCTGCCTGACCGCTTCGGTTGCCGGAACGACAATATAGATAGTACGTCTTGTCTTTTTCGAGCGAATTAAGCTGAGCTTCAAAATCCCCATTTAAGAAATCATGATGCTGATCTGTCTCAGCTAAATGACCTTCATCGTATTCCTCTTGTGTCCGGACGTCAATAACAATTCCCGGTTGCTGTTCTTTTTGTTGCTGAAATTCTGTAGCACTAATGTTCATTACTTGATTTATTTTTTGATTATTATCCGGATAAAATGTGGCTATTACAATCCCTATTAAAATTGCAACGCCAATTATAGCAAGTGATTTATTATTCATAGAAATAGAATATACCTATTAAATTTAGAGTTAGATATATCCTTTCCATTGGTCCCTGCTTTTAAACAAAAGAACAAGATACATCATTTTTAACAGTTGGTCTGCAGTGGCGAATATTCATATTCGTGCTCTTGCCCCTGTTCAGAGTAAAAAGTCGATACCGCATCATGCACATCAAAGAAGAAATTTTTACTACCCATATCCTGGATGATATCACAGGTTTTAAGTTTGTCACGTACCGGACCAATAGCTCCGGCAATGTATAGATCAATATCTTTTTCATGCAAGTCTTCGATCAGGTCCCGAAGCGCATGAATTCCCGTGGAATCCACATCGTGGATGGAAGAAGCATCCAGAATTAATAACTCAAGTTTTACCCCCCGCGAAGCAATTAGATCATCCAATCTATCTTGAAAGTGGGTAACATTTGCAAAGAAGAGTTGTGAATCAAACCGGTAGATAAGCACCTTTTCATCGGTTTTAGCTTCCGGATAACGCTTAACGTTTCGGAAATTCTTGGTTTCTC
>CAYXVW010000054.1:0-12373 GCA_964468695.1 uncultured Balneolaceae bacterium
GACTCATCGCCCAACTGCTTTACGGAGCCGGATTGCGGATATCCGAATGCCTTCGTCTTCGGGTACTGGATCTGGATTTTAGCTATAATCAAATCCAGGTTCGATCGGGCAAAGGGAAAAAGGACCGCATCAGCATTATGCCTCAGACTATAAAGAATGAACTGAAAACCCAGGTTAAGAGGGTAAAGGCGCTACACGAAAAAGATAGGGCGGATGGATTTCCTGAAACGCTTCTTCCAAAAGCACTCTCCGAAAAGTATCCGGATGCCGCTGCACAATTAAAGTGGCAGTATTTGTTTCCTTCTCCCCGCAGAGGGAAGGATCCCCGCTCGGGATTAATACATCGGCATCATATTTCCAATTCAACCATCCAGCGGAATGTCAAACAGGCACTGAAAATAAGCGGAATAGCCAAACACGCCTCCTGCCACACGCTTCGGCATAGCTTTGCCACGCATCTGCTGGAAGACGGCTACGACATTCGCACCGTACAGGAGCTGCTGGGACATAAAAATGTAAAAACCACTATGATCTACACGCATGTTATAAAAAACAAGGGCTCCGTAATAAAAAGTCCGGTGGATAATCTCTAAGAGGTCATTTTAACCGTTGAAATACAGCACTTTTATTATTTAAAGAAGTGTACCTATAAAACTTTTTAAAAGCTTATTGTACTTTCTGCAGCAGCTCTTCCGGGACATCAATATCCAAACGGAGCAGCGTATAGGCATGGGTTTTTCCCTGGGCATCTATTTTTAGTGAAACGGTGCCGCCGCCGGCCAGGCTCTCATGGAGCACAAAGTTAAGCGCTCCTATATTGGGCAGTTCATACCGCTCGACTTCCCCTTTGCAGATATGCTTCATATGTTCTTTAACGACCTCTGCGGTGAGCTTCTCTTTTAAAAAAGGATATACATCCGGATGGCGGGCTATAATCCCGATATTACTGCCGTCTCCCTTGTCCCCGCTGCGGCCGTGAGCAATATCAATGAGTTTAACTTGTGGCATATCTTTTCTGAATCTACATTTTTTTGATGTTTTGTAAGATAGACCGAAGCAACAATGACTGCAAACAAAAAAATTGCGCTCCCGGAAACTATTTCACTTTTAGCTCCGTTATGTCAATATCACAATTACTTCAATATTAAACTAAATATTATTTTTATGAGTTACTTAGATAAAATTAGCGACATTTATGACCATATTGCACAGGGAACAGCCTTGGATGCCTTCGAAGAATATTATGCGGAAAATGTAGTGATGATCCTGGAAGACGGTACCGAAGTGGAAGGCAAAGACACCAACCGTGAACGGGAAAATGAATTCTTCGACAGTGTTGAAGCCTTCCACGGAATAGATATCACCGCTATCACCTCAAATGAAGAAGAGGGAACAACGGCTGTTGAAAGTTCAATGGATGTAACCTTTAAAGGCGGCGATCGCGTTTCACTCGAACAGGTAGCCGTTCAGGAATGGGATGGAGACAAAATTGTTCGTGAACGTTTCTACGCCACCCAAAACGGATAATATTTGC
Source organism: uncultured Balneolaceae bacterium (assembly GCA_964468695.1). Taxonomy (GTDB): domain Bacteria; phylum Bacteroidota; class Rhodothermia; order Balneolales; family Balneolaceae; genus Fodinibius. The sequence goes on from CAYXVW010000054.1 coordinate 1,535, forward strand.
ACAATCCCTGATCTCATGGCCCTTCCCTAACGGAAGGGCTATTTTTATTTCCCCTATATTGCTCTTAAACATAGTGACATCGCTACCTTTGTAATTTGAATGGTTTATTATTTACCATTGATAACTGAGAAAGTTATATTCACACACTGAATATCAGTCCACTTGTAATAATCACGTAATTGCGCCTGATACTCAACCTATACATACTTTAATAAATATTTATCCATACAAATGAATAAGCCGAAACGAGTTGTAGTCACAGGATTAGGGGCATTATCACCCATAGGAAATAATGTAGACGACTTTTGGGATAATCTTGTTAGCGGGGTAAGTGGGGCCGGTCGTATTACCCATTTTGATCCCTCTCAATTTCGAACACATTTTGCCTGCGAACTCAAAGACTATGATGTCTCCGAACATCTGGAACACAATATGATCCGCCGCTCGGATCCCTACAGCCAATATGCGCTGGTTTCCACCGAGCAGGCGGTAAAGGATTCGGGCCTCGATTTCGATGAAATGGATCCCTTCGATACCGGCGTCATCTGGGGCAGCGGTCAGGGGGGCATGTACACCTTTGAGGAGGAAGTCAAAAACTATGCTGAAAATGACTACACCCCGCGATTTAATCCGTTTTTTGTCCCAAAGCTGATTATTAATATGGCACCGGGACTTATTTCCATGAAATACGGACTCATGGGTATTAACTACGCCACCGTTTCGGCCTGTGCTACGTCTAATACCGCTATTATGGATGCGCTCAATTATATTCGGTGGGGCAAAGCCAAGGTAATAATTACCGGGGGATCCGAAGCTGGTATTACGGAATCATCCTTCGGTGGATTTTCGGCCATGCGCGCCATGTCTCAGCGAAATGAGGATCCCAAAGGTGCTTCACGTCCCTTTGATAAAGACCGTGACGGCTTTGTGATGGGAGAAGGAGCGGCCACGCTTGTACTGGAAGAATATGAACACGCCAAAGCCCGTGGTGCTAAAATCTATGGAGAAGTGACCGGTGCGGCTATGACGGCCGATGCTTATCACATGACCTCCACCCATCCGGAAGGGAAAGGAGCTACGAAGGCTATGAATCAGGCACTCAATGACAGCGAGCTCAATGCCGAAGAAGTGGATTATCTCAATGCCCACGCCACTTCTACACCAGTGGGCGATATCAGTGAAATGAAGGCGACCGTTAATGTATTTGGGGAACGCCCTGATCATCTTACTATCGGGGCAACCAAATCGATGATGGGACATCTGCTGGGTGCTGCTGGAGCGATTGAAGCCATTGCCTGCCTCAAGAGCATTAATGAAGGTATTATTCCACCGACCATTAATACTGAAAATATTGATGAGAAAATCCCCTCTTCGCTTGATATTATCCTCGGCGAAGCCCGCGAAATGGAAGTTGATGTAGCTATGAGTAATACCTTTGGTTTTGGAGGACATAATGGCATTGTGGTATTTAAAAAGGTATAACAGCTAAGGATGAAAAATAAACTCAAAATTGTTTACTGCACGCAATGCCGGTGGCTTTTCCGGGCCAGCTGGATGGCCCAGGAACTTCTAACCACTTTTGAGCGAGAACTGGATGAAGTTGCTTTAAGTCCCGGTACCGGCGGTACTTTTGATATCACGCTTAATGGGAACGTCATTTTTTCAAGGGCTGAAGAAGGGCGATTCCCCGAGTCTAAAGAACTCAAACAGTTAGTGCGCGACCAAATTGCCCCAGATCGCAATTTAGGTCACAGCGACTCGTAAAGTTATCTCCTTAAAAGGAAATAACTTTGTAACGGTAAAGACTTCTCTAATTTTCTCTCTTCCTACCATTACCATTCTTTTTCTGGCCCCTATCACCTTGTCCATAATGATTGCTATCTTTGAAAAAGTCCAACAGAGAAGCAACTAATACAGGCTGATTAACTTCAGACAAAGGATGACCTGTTTTAGGTAAAACTGCCAGGTCTGCATAATCCATTTTCTTATAGATCTCAATCGTTTTATCTATTCCGGCAGTTGTATCCCGATCTCCCACATGTAACCGAATACTATGCTTTATAGTCTTCCAATCGTCTTTCTTAATTACAGGATCCTCACCTAAATTCTGAACCAACTTTCTTGTTTTATCTACTACTTTTTCCCATCCGTATAAATGCCGCTCTTTTAGCTGATCGGCAAATAAGGGCACTTTCTCCTTTATTTTATTTGAATAAAGGTGGCTGGATTCCAGTTCCGCTACTTCCTCATCCCACTGAAGAATGGTCCCCAGCGTTGCTATTTTATGGACACTTTCCGGTTGTTCTTTTGCCAGGTTCAGGGCTACATAACCACCCATACTGTATCCAAAAATATTTATCTCTTCAATACCGTGCTCATCCAGGTATCCCAGCACATTTTCTGAAAAGTATTCAATCCTAAAAGGACTATCTGTCGGGCCTGCCTGTCCGTGTCCTTCAAAATTGAGGGTATGTAATTCAAAATGATCCTCAAGTTTGGGGATCAACCTATCGAATTGATCTTTACTCCCAAGGGCTCCGTGTAATAATAAAAGCGGATTCATATGCTTGAGCGATTCTCAATGTTATAATTTTTACACCTATTCACTCCAGGGCGGTACAACTCCATTCATCCGGGCATAGGCTATCGACTGCCCCACATGCTCACTCATATGCGTGATCAGCTGCATAAGCACCGCTTGTCCATTTACTGTTCGTCCGTATAACTCTGTTTTTTCTTCTAATTTAGAGGCTGGCATCTCCTCCACAGATTCCTTTAAATGCTCAATCGAACGTTCCAGGATCGCCACTACTTCTTCTTTACCCCTGATCGACTCTATATTCTCAACATCTATATCTTCCGGTGCCGGAATACCCAGTGAATTTTGCGGATAATAAAAGTTATAGCGTGCAATATGGGTATACACTTCCTCCACTGAACTTACTTCTTCGCTCGGTCTCCAGGAATATTTTTCGGCGGGCATGGCTTTGGCCAGCGATAGGACCCGGGAAGCATAATCAAAATGCTGACTAAACTGATCTTTAAAGTTGTTTGCTGATTCCTGACCCAGTGCGGGTTGTATTCCCAGGGCCACCACCATAAAAGCCGATAAGATTATATTTGCTAACTTCTTCATAACATCACTGTAATTTAGTTGAACTGTCTATGTATTTTGGGCTCCCTTCTTAAACAGTAACGTAAGAAGCCTCGGTATCTTTTCATCTTCTTTTTGTTCTTCTCCCATTTTTCGGAGAATGAAACCTGCACTTAATCCCTCGTTTATATATTCCGATACCGGATGAGTAAATGCATCTACCAGTATCTCTTCTCCGGTTTTCTGACTTCTAAACTTGGCCTGCGATTGCTGTAACTGCCTGTACGGATGCAATTCAGCTACATAAAATTTCCCTTCGTCCTTTAGAACTCGAAAGGCCTCACTAAAAACATGAGTTAAATTTTCTATATGTTCCAATACAAGGTTCCCTACAATAAAATCAAAGGCCGCATCATCCAATTGCCAGGGTTTTGTAATATCTGCTTTTATAAATTCTGCATTTCTCTCTTCTAAACGAACACGCGCTCTGGCAAGCATTTCTTCTGATATATCGATTCCAATAACTTTTTTCGCTTGTCCAGCAAGATAGATGGTATTTAGTCCCGTACCACATCCAATTTCTAATACCTTTTTATTCCTCAAATCCAGCTGCTGTTGACGAATACAGCGGTAATTCAGGTCACGCGTTTTATTATCGTTGGTATCGTAAATTTCAGCCCACTCGTCATATGCATTTTTTATTCTATTTGTTGTCCCAGACATATTCTCTTTGCCATACCTATGCTATATTACCGATCTCTATAACTTCTTCGTTCATCTCAGAAGCTATTTCTTTCACCTTCTCCACAGAATCTTCATCTACCACTGCTATAAGCCCGATTCCCAGGTTAAAAGTCGCCCGCATATCGTCTTCGGGCACATTTCCCAGGTCTTTGATTAATCTAAAAATGGGGGGGCGTTCCCATGCCTTCCAATTTAACTGAATAGTTAGTTCATTCGGTACAATGCGTTTTGTATTGCCAATAATCCCCCCACCGGTTATATGCGAAAATCCATTCACTCCTTTTATATCCCTAAGCGATCTTATAACAGGCAAATAGGATTTGTGAACAGCCAGCATTGCTTCCCCGACTGTGGACCCCAGTTCATCTACGTGATCGCTTACATCGTATTCTGAGAAGAGTACCTTTCGGGCCAGAGAGTAGCCGTTGGTATGCAGACCTGTACTGGGAAAACCCAACAGCACATTTCCCGATTCAATTTTATTACCGTCAATTATTTTCTCACGATCTACCATTCCCACAATGGTTCCGGCCAGATCAAATTCACCTTCGCTGTAAATATCGGGCATTTCTGCCGTTTCTCCGCCAATAAGGGCCACTCTATTTTCTTTACAGGCTTTAGCAAAGCCTTTGACCACCTGGTAACCGACCTCCTGTTTAAGTTTTCCAGTCGAAAAATAATCCAAAAAGAACAGCGGATCGGCCCCACAAACCGCTATATCGTTTATACAATGATTTACAAGATCCTGGCCTACGGTATCGTATTTGTCAGTTTTAAAAGCGACAATTAGCTTGGTACCCACCCCATCAACACTGCTTACAAAAACCGGATCTTCCAAATTTCCTAAATTGGGACGAAAGAAGCCCCCAAAGCCCCCAATATTGGATAATACTGCGTCACTATGGGTTTCTTGAACCATTTCTTTAATTGATTCGACCATTTCTTCCCCGGCTTCAATATCAACGCCGGCGTCTTTGTAGGTAAATTTCTTTTTAGACATCAGTTCCAGTCTTTTTTCTTTTTGAGATTAACGATGTGAGCTAAATGGTGATTGCCGTGCCAGGCGTAATTGCCAATCATGCTTTTTAAGACCACTGTTCCCGACTCCGGGTGGATGAGTTCACGGTTAAGTTGATCTTCATCCAGTGATTTTAATAATACACTCCAGCGTTTATGCAATGCTTCAATGAGCTGAAGTGAAACATTTATCGACATAGAAGTATCCGGTAAATTAGCCCATTCATCCTGCAAATAGGGTTTAATCGTAGGACGATCTTCCGTCAGTGCCAATTTAAACCGGGTATAGGAGTTAATATGGCTGTCAGCTATGTGATGTACCAGCTGTCGGACGGTCCAGCCGCCTTCTCGATAGGCAGTATCGAGTTGCTCATCAGTAAGATCCGAAACTTCTGATCGCAATTTTGCAGGAAGCTTCTTAATATCATCAATCCACTTTGCAACATCTCGTGGACTAATAGATTTTTTTGCCTGGTACGACCCGATAGGATATCTGTTTTTATCCATTTATTGAGTTGAGAAGACTAAGTGTTTTTGATTTAACTGATATGAATATAGCCAACTTGGATCTCCTTTTTAAGAAATATTTCTCCACATTATCCACCGGAAAACATTAATAGTATTAGATAATAAATATTTGTAGTACATAGTAGGTGCTGTGGAAAAGTGGAAAACTTTTTGGTACACATTTATTTACGAGGTTATTATCAATTGTGGATAATTTTGTGGATAATTAACCCATAAAAAACAAGCACTTAGCGGAATTACAATTTGGTTATCCACAATCCACAATAAATTGAATGTCAAGAAAAAAATGTTTTATACAGTACTTTTTTACTGTATAACTTGTGGATAATGAATTTTGAATGTTAATGAATGTGGAGAATTTTTATTGTTTTTAATTGTTTTATTTTGAGAAGAAGTTATACACATACTTTTCCACATAGTTATAAACAGAATTATATATGAAGATTGTTCTCCAACGGGTATCGGAAGCGAGTGTTTTGGTAAATAATGAGCAAATCGGATCCATAAAAGATGGATTAATGCTGCTTGTTGGGATCCACGAAGAAGATACTGAAAAGCAGATGCAATGGCTTTCTGATAAAATTTTAAAGCTGAGGGTGTTTGATGACAAGGAAGGAAAGATGAATTTATCGGTACAGGATATTAGGGGTGAAATATTGATTGTACCTCAGTTTACGTTGTATGGTGATTATGAGCAGGGTAACAGGCCCAGTTATTTTGAGGCAGCGGGGCCGGATAAAGCAAAGAAATTATATGAGAAAATGGTCCGTTATATAAATGATAATTGTGAACTGAACATAGAAACCGGAGAATTTGGGGCGTATATGGATGTACAACTACATAATGATGGTCCAGTAACCCTGGTTTTGGAAAGATAGTAATGTAAAAACATGTCAGTTATATTTCTTTTTATCGATGGTGTAGGACTGGGAGAAGGGGCAGATAGTAATCCCTTTTACAGGTTTGAGTATAAGAGCTTTTCTGCATTAACGGGTGGAAACACCTTCCTGAAAAGTGCAGAAGCAATAAAGAAAGCAAATCATGTGTTTAGCCCGGTTGATGCAACCCTCGATGTAGAAGGGCTGCCCCAAAGCGGTACGGGACAAACAGCCCTTTTCAGTGGCAAAAATGCCGCAAAAGAAATAGATAAGCACTTCGGGCCCTTTCCTCATTCAGGAATTAAGCCCATACTCAGGAACGATAGCTTGTTTATTAAAGCCCAAAGGATGAATAAAAGCTGTCATTTCATAAATGCTTATCCAGAGATTTTCTTTAAAAGAGCCCGGAAACGCAACCGCTGGAGCAGTACCACATTAATGGCAAAAAGTGCGGATTTGCCATTAAATAGTGTTCGCGAGGTAAAAGAAGAAAAGGCGCTGACTGCGGGCATTCTACAAAAAGGGTGGAGAGAAAAATTAAACATTGATGTTCCTGAAATAACGCCAGAAACGGCATCTACCAGACTAATTAACCAGTTAAAAAACTATGATTTGGTTTTATTTGAATATTACCTGACGGACAAGGCGGGGCACAGTAAGGATATGGAGGTTGCAAACCAGTATTTGAAAATATACGATCGCTTTTTGTGGCATCTGATTGACAATAAACCGGATGAGGCAACGATCGTTCTTTGTAGTGATCACGGAAATGTAGAAGACCTGACGGTAAAAACACATACGTTGAATGCGGTTCCCCTTTTTGTATATGGGCCTGGGGCCAGATACTTCACCGACGCAACAAGCATTATGGATGTAACTCCGGGTATTTTAAGAGTACTTGAGGAATAAAATTAGTTTACTTATTAATTAGTTAGCTAAGGTAAGGGTTTATTAGTTCTTATATTTACTACTATAGGGCTGAGCGCTAAGGTTCTGACCAGTTAATTAGTCTTCCAGTACTTTCTTAATCCGGGTAAATATTTCTTCAATTGAGCCAACGCCGTCCACTTCTTTAACCACATCCTGCTCTTGGTAATAATTAAGTACCGGTTGGGTTTCCTCCCAATAGACATTGAGTCGGTTTTTAATTTTTTCCGGCGTATCATCTGATCGTCCCTCCCCGCGGCTTAATATACGGTCAATTAATTCCTCTTCGGGGACCTGCAGCTGAAGGAAGGCATCCAGAGATTTGTTTTTTTCTTCTAAGATCTCATCAAAGGCTTCGGCCTGGGGAACGGTGCGGGGAAATCCATCCAGAACGTATCCACCCTCATACTTTTCTTTTTTAAGCTCCTCTTCAACCAATCCCACCACCTTTTCATCGGGAACCAAATCACCTGCATCAAGGATTGATTTAACTTCTTTTCCAAGAGGGGTTTCGTTTTTAATGGCGGAACGAAAAATCTCTCCCGTTGAAAGATGGGGAATATTGTACTCTTCGCTAATAAGTTTCGCTTGTGTTCCTTTGCCAGCACCGGGAGGACCAAATATGATGATACGCATGATGGTAGTTTAGGTATTAATCTTATGTAATTAAGAAACGCTGAAAATACCGTAATCCGCTGCTATATTCAATAATTAAAGGGAGATTAATTGAGACGAATGGCAAATATTGGGGATAATATGTGGTGATTTTGAGATAGGTCCGCATCCTGAATATGCCTGTATTGCAATATTGGAAGGAGAAGCATTTTTCATTATAGTACTACTACTCTTTATCAATCAATATAGGTGTGTATGGACTGGGAAGAATTTTTTGACTACGTCCGTGAAGTTCTCAGCTTTCAGCTGTTCTCTATAAGCGAGACTCCGGTAACGGTAGCTTCAATTTTCATTTTTTTATTACTCCTTACTTTTTTTGTTCTGGCGGGTATTTTTGCACGACGTGCCCTGAACAGGCGGGTGTTCAAGCGTATTAAAATTGATGCCGGAACCAGCTATACCCTTTCTCGAATAACCCAGTATGCTATTATATCAATCGGGGTTTTAGTCTCTTTTAATTTTGTAGGGATTAATTTAAGTAGCCTCACGGTTATTTTTGGTCTCCTTTCGGTGGGAATTGGCTTTGGACTGCAAAATATAACGGCCAACTTTATATCGGGGCTAATAATATTATTTGAGCGGCCGATAAGCGTAGGAGACCGGGTGGTTGTTAGTGATATTGAAGGAGACGTTACCGAGATTAATATTCGCGCGACGATGGTGCGTACAGTTAATAATATTTTTATTATTGTCCCAAACTCGGAGTTCGTATCAAAGAATGTGATTAACTATTCGCATGGAGATCCCAGCTACCGTCTGGATATCGATGTAGGTGTTTCCTATAAGTCAGATCTTGATACGGTTTTAAAAGCACTTGAAGAAGTTGCTGAGAACAACAAGAGCGTAATGAAAAACCCCGATCCAGAGGTACACCTCATTGAATTTGGCGAATCCTCGTGGAATATGGAGCTGCGGGTATGGATTCCCGATGTAAAACATTATCCACGGGTTAGAAATGAACTTAACCAGGCTATCGTGCGTACTTTTCAAAAATATGGTGTTGAAATTCCATTCCCGCAGCGCGATCTGCACGTGCGAAGTTCGGTAAAGTTGCCAATCGATAAAAACGCTGAGTAGCACTTGTTAAGGGGGCCAGATAGATAGGTGGAAGTTTTATTTCATTAGGGAAGAGTATCAGCAGCTGTAATCTTTCTGTATTATGGTTATCTTGGATATATGAAAACAACTGGATTTATAGCACGCCGATACCTTTTTTCAAAGAAGCATATTTCACTCATATCCACCCTTACATTAATAAGTATTGCGGGGGTGACCGTCGGAACAGCATTGTTAATTGTTGTCTTGTCGGTATTTAACGGTTTTTTTGAGGTCATTCAGGGTATTTTGTTGCAGAATGACCCGGATATACGTATTGAATCTGTTGAAAATAATTCCTTCCTCTATACGGGCGATATGGAACAGAAGCTATCGCAGATTCCGGACATTACGGCTGCTGCTTCCTATATAGAGGGGAAGGCCTTGCTGGCCCACAGTAACAAAAGCGATAAGGTGGTTGATGTTAAGGGGATAAATATAGAAGAGTATGCTGAGATCAATAATTTGAGTAAAGATCTGACTTCCGGAGAGATTGATTTGGGAGTCCGAAATAAGAAGCCCGGGCTGATAGTAAGCGAACAGCTAATGGGGGAACTAAATCTAAACATAGGAGACGACGTGGCCCTTTTAAGCGCAAACGGGATGCGAAAATCACTTACTCAGTTTTCTCTTCCCCGGCAATTTCGGTTTGAAATACGGGGTAGCTACTCCCAAATACAGATTGTGGATGGTCCTGCCGTGTTTATTGATATGGAGGCGGCACAGCGTCTTTTCGAGGTCAGGAATCAAATTTCAGGCATTGACCTTCGTCTAGAGGATTCGCAAAGCGCAGAAGAAGTGAAAAGTACCCTAAGTGCGAGCCTGGGGAATGAATATTCTGTTTCTACCTGGTATGATCTCCAGCGTCCGCTATATGATATTATGTATCTTGAAAAATGGAGCTCTTACCTGATCCTTATGATTATAGTACTGGTCGCCGTCTTGAATATTATAGGCTCGTTAACAATGATCGTTATCCAAAAAAACAGGGATATCGGGGTCCTGTTGACAATGGGATTTACACCCTCTGATATAAAATCTATTTTTATGCGCCAAGGACTGTATATCGGACTCATCGGCTGTGTGATTGGTGGTGGACTTGGATTGATCCTGAGCTGGCTGCAGAAGCAATATGGATTACTGGAGCTTTCCTCGGCTTTTATTATAGATGCCTATCCAGTGAATATAGAGATGGGAGATGTGAGTATTGTACTAATTGGCAGCCTTATTTTATGCCTGTTAGCCAGTTGGTATCCTGCCCGCAGAGCAGCAACCGTTGAGCCGGCCGATGCTATTCGCTATGATTGACTATGATTGATGTCCACAAAAAGGGGATGGACGATAACGCCCATCCCCGGAGGGTTATGAAGCTACTCTGTAATTGAGATATTATTCTCAATACCCACATTCTATAACTCAGATGAGGGATTACTTATTGTCTTCTTCCTTTCGTCCTATTTTTTTGCACATTTCAGCAAGTTTTTCCAGCTCTTTGCTGGTTAGTGGCTCAAATTCCTTCATTATGTGCTTAAGGTGCTGAGGAAAATAGGAGCGAATTAACTTTTCACCCTCCTCGGTAAGATGAATAAGCATAGAGCGACGATCTTCGGGATCTCGCTGTCGTTCCACCCAGCCACTTTTTTCAAGGTTATCAATGACTAAGGTGATGTTTCCTCCGCTTTTAAGGAGTTTCTCTCCCAATGCTTTTTGGTTGAGGGGGCCCAAATGAAGCAGTGCTTCCAAAACGCCAAACTGACTGACCGTCAAATCTTGCTCTGCCAGCTGGCGGTTAAGTCTATTATTAATGGATTCGGTTGCACGCATCAGCTTGATAAATGCGTTCAGTGTTTGCTCTTCCTTTTTCGTGCCTTTGTAATGCGT
>CAYXVW010000055.1:0-12344 GCA_964468695.1 uncultured Balneolaceae bacterium
TCTGCAATGGCCGAAGCAGTGCGGTCTTCTTTGACAATACCCACACTCATGGCGTTAACAAGCGGATTACCTTCGTAACTGTCATCAAAATAGATTTCGCCGCCAACCATAGGCACCCCAAATGCATTCCCATAATCAGCAATACCCCGTACTACTCCATCCAGCAGGAAACGAACGCGGGGCGTATCCAGGTTACCAAAACGGAGCGAATTAAGGCTTGCTACAGGACGAGCTCCCATGGTAAAAATATCGCGATGGATACCACCCACGCCGGTGGCTGCTCCTTCGTAGGGTTCAATTGCGGATGGATGGTTATGGCTTTCTACTTTAAATACGCAACCGAGTCCGTCACCGAGATCTACCAGTCCGGCATTCTCCTCACCGGCTCCTACCAGCATCTGCGGACCTTCATTTGGCAGCTTCTTAATTTCAAGGATGGAATTTTTATACGAGCAGTGTTCGCTCCACATCACCGAATAGACTCCCAGTTCCGTAAAATTGGGAGTTCGGCCCAGATAATCTTTGATCATCTCGAACTCTTCTTCGGTCAGTCCATGATCTTTTGCTAACTCCAGTGTAACTTCGGGTTCGGTTATTTTTGTGTTAGACATCGGTTACATTAAGATTATAAAAGTTGAAAAATTACAGGTTGAATGCCAGATCTGGCCTGACTCTCACTTACAACCCTATCTTATATATTTAGATAATTACTTAGATTCCGGAAATCATTGAAAACGAAGTCAGCCTGTTTATGTTTCTCAGCCTCCCCGTTTTGAGTATACCAGGCAGTATTCCATCCATAGGCATTGCCTCCTTCCACATCCGAAGGAAAGGAATTTCCGACATAGAGGATTTCACTGGCTGAGTGCCCGGTGACTTTTGTGGCATGCTCAAATACACGGGGATCAGGTTTTAGGGCACCCACTTCTTCCGAAACGACAAGATGCCGAGCCGTGTTATTCAGCTCAAAATCTTCAAACTTCTTCTGCTGTGTTTCGGCAAATCCATTCGTCAAAATACCTACCGGATAGTGCTTACAAATCTTTTCATAGGCCTCTTTAGCTCCATCTATCCACTGCCAGTGCTTGCGGTAAGTTGACAAATAAAATTGTCCGACTTCCTCGTATCGGCTGCTATCCAGCCCCAATTGCTCAAGTGTTTGTTCAAAACGATTACGCTGCAGCTCATAACGGTCTATTTTAGCAAGACTATATAATCTCCACTGTTCGCTGTTAACCTCGCTATAGGTGTCAAAAAACTTTTCTTTGGGTGTTTCGTCGAACAGATCAAAATGATCGTGCACCTCTGAAAGCCCTGCTCGTTCTGCCGCCTGGTGATCCAGCAGGGTGTCATCCAGATCGAAATAGATAAATTTATAGGTCAATGTAAATCTTTATTTGCCGTTGGATTAAATTCGCTTCAAAGATAGGGATTAGATTATTAAGAATTAAAAATGAATATTTTAAAATGATCTAATAACTTTTGGCAATGAATTGCGTACTATAGGTAGTTATTTTTAGTACCTTTTAATGCTTTGCAAATTTAATAATATCAAAGAAATTTTGACTTATGAATATTAAAACGCTTCTCGGAGTTGGGGCCCTTGTTCTGCTTGTTATTTATGGCATCAATATTAACAACGGGTTAGTAGAAAAGCAGGAATCAGTAAACCAGGCGTGGTCGCAGGTAGAAAATCAGTATCAGCGCAGAGCTGATCTGGTGCCAAACCTCGTAAATACCGTTAAAGGAGCTGCCGACTTTGAACAGGAGACGCTTACGGATGTGGTGGAAGCACGGAGCCAAGCATCCTCTATCCAGCTTAATGCCGAAGACCTGAACAATCCTCAGATGGTTGAGCAGTTTCAACAGGCACAACAGCAACTGTCCGGTGCACTTTCGAGACTGCTTGTTACGGTTGAGCGATACCCTGAGCTTAAGGCCAACCAAAACTTTCAGGACTTGCAAACGCAGCTGGAGGGCACGGAAAACCGCATAGCTACCGAACGACAGCGCTATAATGAGGCCGTCCAATCGTATAATACCGATCTCCGAAGATTCCCAACCAATCTCTTTGCCGGTATTTTGGGCTTTGATCAAAAGGCCTATTTTGAGGCCGATGAAGGGGCGGAAGAAGTTCCCGAGGTTAACTTTGATTAGTAAGTATCTAATCCAGATCTAAAAAAGTTTATACGCATATGCCTGCCAGACAATTTCTTACTGAAAAAGAGGAACAGCAGATTATTGATGCTATCGCTGAGGCTGAGGGAAAAACCTCCGGAGAAGTTCGTATTCATATCGAACATCACTGCGAAGGGGATCCCCTCAAACGGGCGGCAGAAATATTTCATGAGCTGGGAATGGATGAAACTCATTTTCAAAATGGAGTACTGATTTATGTAGCCACCGAGGATCATAAGGTAGCCGTTTATGCCGGAAAAGGAATCCATCAAAAAGTGGAAGATGGGTTCTGGGATGATGTTTTAAAGCTCATTGTCCAGCATTTTAAGGAAGACGCTTATGAACAAGGACTCGAAGAAGCCATACACAAAGTCGGAAATAAACTCACAGAACTGCTTCCATATCATCAAAAAGGGGATGTTAACGAGCTTACAGATGAAATTAGTTACAATGCAAACAGATAACACTCATTTATTCTTAACCTAACTTTATTTTTATGAAAAAGGGATCTATCTATTTTCTATTACTTTTATTTTGCGCTCAATTAGGCATTACTTCTGCATCCGCTCAGAGCCAGGACGATGAACAGCAGTTCTTCCAGATTAAAACCTACCATTTTGATAATGCCGAACAGCAGCAACAAACGGATCGATTTTTAGAAGAGGCTTACCTGCCGGCATTGCATCGACTGGGCATTGAACCCGTGGGCGTTTTCAAACCTCATGAGGCGGATACTTCTGGCGCATTAAAAACTCATGTACTCATTCCATTTGATTCCTTGGATGAATTTGCGTCCCTATCCCAACAACTCAACAACGATTCTGAGTATCTATCCGATGGTGAACATTACCTGCAGGCTTCGCACGACAATCCGCCCTATCATAGAATTAAGTCAACTTTGCTGAAGGCCTTTGAATACGCTCCAACTCTTATGACGGCCGACCTGGATGCTCCCAAGCCTGAACGCGTATACGAGTTGAGAAGCTACGAGAGTCCTACGGAAGCATTGAATATTAATAAGGTGGATATGTTTAATGCGGGAGGAGAAGTGGAAATTTTTGATCGCTTGAACTTCAATGCCATCTTCTATGGAAATGTCATCTCGGGTAAGAAAATGCCGAACCTTATGTACATGACCTCTTTTGAAGATATGGAGAGCCGCGACGCTCATTGGGAATCCTTTAGAACTGATGCTCAGTGGGAAGAGTTATCCGCCGTAGAAAAATATCAGGATAATGTATCCCATATTGATATCTATTTCTTAAAGGCAACCTCATATTCCGACCTTTAATTTTCCAAATATCCAATAACTTTTTCTATGCTCCGTCTTAAACATTTGCTGCTCTGTTCTCTATTCGTAGTTGGAATAGCTATGTCATCTCTGGCTCAGGACCTCCCTTCTGAGCCGGTAGGACATGTAAATGATTTTGCACAGATGTTGAGTAATACGGAACGTCAGCAACTGGAAACAAAGCTACGCAACTACCGGGATACTACCACCACCGTTATTGCTGTAGCCACCCTTGAGAGTCTCAACGGCATATCCATCGAAGAAACAGCTACCACCCTCTTTAATAAATGGAACCTATGGGAGGGAGATAAGGATAATGGGGTACTCATTCTGATCGCACCCAATGAAAGAGAAATACGTATTGAGGTTGGCTATGGGCTGGAAGGAGCTATCCCTGATGTGATGGCCGGACGTATTATTCGGGAAATTATTTCACCCAGTTTTAGAAAAGGAGACTATTATTCAGGATTGGATCGTGCTACTTCGGCCATGATAGATCTTGCCAGTGGTGAATATACGGGACAACTTACTGAAGAACGGAGCTCACAAAATAACGACGATATGATCTCTTTTGTGATCTTTATGTTGTTTGTCGTCTTTGTTATCTATTCCTCTTCGCGCCGCGGAGGTGGCGGAAAAGGCAAAGGAAAGCGTCGCACCTTAGGTCCGGGCGGCTTCATCTGGCTCGGTGGCGGCGGATTTGGAGGAGGCAGTTCCGGCGGCGGTGGATTTGGCGGTTTCAGCGGTGGTGGCGGATTTGGTTCCGGCGGCGGTGGCGCCAGCGGTGGCTGGTAATAGCGGTTTAAAATTGAAGGTTACAAGCTTAAGGTTGCAGGTTTAATGTTATTTCCAGGAATAGCTTCCTCTTTATGAGTTAAGAATCGAGATTCTCTTTTGGATTTCCGAAGCCACCACCGCCCGGTGTTCTCAGGATAAACCGATCTCCTTTATCAAGCGACCTCCCATCCGTAGAATCCAGTTGCTCACGTTGTCCATCCTTCCGGACAATCCACTGCTCTCCAACCTTAGCAGATTCTCCGCCCTGCAGGCCATAGGGCGTTTCCTTCCGGTGCTGTGTTAAAACGGTAAGCTCAACTGGTTCCAGAAATAACAGCTCCCGGTGAATTCCTTCCCCACCTCTGTACTTTCCCTCCCCTCCTGAATCTTTGCGAATGGCATACCTCTCCAAGCGAACAGGATAGCGGTATTCCAGGATTTCGGGATCGGTCCCCCGCGTATTGGTCATATGATGATGCACCGCATCAGCACCATGGAAATCGGGTCCCGCTCCCGTACCCCCACCTACGGTTTCGTAGTATCCAAAATCATCGTTTCCAAAAAGGACATTATTCATTGTCCCCTGGCTGCAGGCTATCTTTTCAAATGGTTTTAGCAAGGTATCTACCAACCGCTGACTGACTTCCACATTTCCGCCCACTACTGCTGGACATTGACTTGGATCATCATCAAAATCGGGATTAAGCAAACAAGTGGGAAGGTTCATATCTATGGGTTTAAGAATGCCTTCATTTAAAGGAATAGGTTCATCAATTAACAGTCGCAGCACATACATTACCACACTGTTAACAATCGCCGGTGTTGCATTGAGGTTGTGGGGATGAACAGCTCCCATCCCGGAAAAATCAATATTCACCTCTTCCTCTTTCACCTGAAGCGATACTTTTAAGGGCGTTCCGTCATCCAGATACTCTTCACTCAAATAGTCGCCGGAAGAGATATCCTTAATCGTCTCCCGCATCTTCTCTTCAGCGTGATCAGTGAGAGCATTCATATAATATTTTACCTTTTCAAAACCGTGCTTTTCACATAAATCTTTCAAATTATTGCTTCCCCGCTGATTCGCAGCGATAGCTGCTTGCAGGTCCGCTATATTTTCGTCCACGCTTCTGGTCGGATATTCAGCCTCCAGCAAAAGTTTTTTTATTTCATCCCATCGCTCTGTGCCATCTTTAATCAGGTGCATTGGCGGAATAACCACTCCTTCTTCAGCAAGACTCGTAGCCGTTGGAGGCATTGACCCAGGAGTTGTTCCCCCGATCTCGGCGTGATGGGCCCGACTTGCTGCATAGCCCACAAGCTGATGCCCATCCGTATAGACAGGAGTAACAACCGTAACATCTGGCAGATGCGAACCTCCATAGGCCGGATGATTGGTTATGATGACATCTCCCGGATCCATAGCAATATGTTCCTTTAATTTCCTCACACATAATCCCAACGCCCCCAAATGCACCGGAATGTGCGGCGCATTAACGACTAGCTCCCCTTCTGTATTCAATAAAGCGCAGGAAAAATCCAGTCGATCTTTTACATTTACCGACAGGGCCGTACGCTGCAACATTTCTCCCATTTCTTCTGCAATGGAGCTAAAACGATTCGTAAATAATTCTAAATTCACAACTTCCGATTCCGGACGGTCTGAGGTAGAAATTTCCCGGTTTTGTTTTTCAAGTTTTAAGGTTTCTTCCTCTGTTACCGTAAGATTCCAGTCTGGCTCTAAAATTATGGTGCTATGAGGGTCTAAAATCAGTGCAGGACCCGTAATAAAGTGCCCCGGCATCAGATCCTCCCGCAGGTAAACGGGACTGTCTTGTTCTGAACCATCAAACCAAATAGATTTGCTAAACTGCGGTTCCGGACTCTCCTCCCCGTTTTGAACCGTTTTATGGCCATTCACGTCTAACTGCATGGAAACCACTACGCGTAAACTTTCAACTTCGATAGAACGATCTGAAATCCAATGCCCATACTGTTCCTGATAAGCAGCTTCAAATGCTTTTCGGGGATCGATTTCCTCATCATATTCAACCTCCAGTGAGGTTTCCTGCCCCTCTAAACGCATGGATAATATTTTCCGCCGTACTATGATCCGATTGCTTTCTATTCCCTCCCGCTCCAACTTTTCCCGGGCTCGCCGGGCTAAGTCGCCACAAATCTTATCCAAATCTTTCTCAATGCTATCAAGAGATTGTAATAGTTGCTTTTCCGCGAACTCTTCGATTCTCGCACTTCCAATTCCATAGGCACTAAGCAGACCTGCCTGCTGAGGCACCAACACTGTATCAATATCCAAACGGCGGGCAATGGCACATGCATGCTGAGCGCCGGCTCCACCAAAGGCTACCATCCCATATTCACGGGTATCATATCCTTTACGAACTGAAATTTTTCTAATAGCATCGGCCATGCGTTCATTGGCAATCTTCAAAAATCCGGACAATATTTCTTCGGCCGAAGGCGCTTTCGACCGGATATCTTTTATCTCTTTTTCCAGTTCTTCTAACCGTTTTTTAGCGGCCTCCAGATCAACCGGGATATGAAAATTGCGGGGATCCAATCGACCCAGTAACAGGTTTACATCGGTGATGGTAAGCGGTCCACCGGCCCCGTAACACGCCGGACCAGGCGACGCACCTGCACTTTCCGGCCCTACACAAAGTTTATGTCCATCAAAATAGCAGATTGATCCTCCCCCTGCTGCTACTGTTTCTATATTTAATGTGGGTGCAATCAGATGCGCATTCCCCACCTGATGTTCAAACTTATATTCAAAGTCGGAATCGTACCGGGCAACGTCGGTGCTGGTACCTCCCATATCCAGCGAAATCACCTTATCATTTCCGGCCTCTGTTCCAACGGCAGCGGCACCTACCACTCCACCTGCCGGACCGCTGAGCAGGCTATCTTTAGGGGCATAATCTTCTTTCAACGTAAGTCCCCCGGCACTTGTCATCACCCGCATTTTTTCCTCCGGAATAACGGCCTGTACCTCATCGAGAGAATCTTGAACCAACGGGGCTAAATAGGCATTAACAAGCGTTGTTTCTGTCCGTGGAATAATCCGGATAAAGGGACTAAGTGCCGATGAAACCGAAACATGATCAAACCCTTTATTCAGAAGCCATTCTTTTAGCTGCTGCTCATGTTCACCGTTTTTATAGCTGTGCATTAGCGCTACGGCAGCCGATCGTATTCCCTTATCTAACAGTTTTTCAACTTTTGTTTCAAGCGATGACAGATCCAGCATCTTCAACACATCTCCATCAGCATCCAGACGTTCTTTTACCTCTATTGCTTTTTCATAAATGGGCGTCCGCTTTTCAATCTCCAAAGCAAAGAGGTCCGGTCGCTCCTGGGTTCCAATATTCAGCAAATCTTTAAATCCTTCGGTGACAAATAGTGCCGTAGGAACGCCCTTCTTTTCCAGCAAAGCATTGGTTGCCTTGGTTGTAGCCAGTCGAAGATCAATGGGTGGCAGTTCTTCTTGAGGGGTGGTCTTTGTAGCCAGTCGCATAGCTAAAACCGGAGCCTCCTCATCGGACAGTACCTCAAAAGAAACGGTCTCCCCATTATTTATTGGAATAGGACGATCAAGTGTAATTGTGGAATCAGTCCTGTCATAGGCCGTAACTTTTGCCTGACTTTGGGTTTCGCTTAACAGTCGAAAATCAAATCCTGTGATAAAATCATCCGGTGCCTGCCAGTCTTGCTCAATTGTATAGGTTCTTTCATTTGATTTGCTCCCTGTTATTTTTCCCCGAAGGGAACTATTACTCAGGACTTTAACGGTGTGAAATTTTTTATCAGAATCGATAGCGATGCAATCCGTAAACGTACCTCCCGTATCAATCCATATTTTCCAAACAGAAGCATTCTTACTTTGCATCAGGAAAACTAAAACTTAATATTGCTTTACTATATTCAACGAATGGCTAATTTATATTAATTTCAATCCAATAAAAACTCATTTAATTTTGATGATATCCTGCAACATCAATCAAACATAAATGCCAAGCCTATCAGACCTGGCATTTATGAATATTCAAATAGATTGGATTTTTTTGTCAATTTACAGCCGGAGTTATGGTAATATTTCGATAATCGACCGGGCCGTGGTCCCCCTGAATCATAATCGGTCCGGGCTCCCCTTCATGGCTGTCCAGTGCGCCACCGGTGATACCTGGAATAGGTCGGTTACAAATAATTTCCGTTCCGTTTAGCTCTACCGTAATCATCCGGCCGGTCAGGCTAATATCAAATGTTTGCCATTCACCCGCCTTTTTAGCCGCATTTACACTTGGGTCAATAAAACCATAAATACCTCCCAAAAGATGGCTCTCCGGTTCCATACCATAACTGTCAACCACCTGTACTTCATAACGACCTCTCAGGTAAATTCCGCTATTACTCCCTTCAGGGTAGCGAAATTCCACATGAAGCTTAAAATCCTCGAATTCTTGCTTCGTTACCAGGTTGCCCCCTGACTTTGCATTAACCATCACCCCATCATCCACATAAAACTCACTATTTTCGGGAATAATCCATTTTGAAAGTTCTTCGTCCAATAGCTCAATGGGTTCCCCCCATTCCGGTTCTTCTTCTCGTTCGAGCGAAGGTGCACGAACACCAGTCCATTCTAACTTCTGATCTTCCGGTCCCCTTGTCCAACCTTTAAGTTTTTCTCCTTCCAACGTAAATTCAAAATGCGGATTGTTCTCATAGTCCATCCATTGCGGAGGAATAGTAAAACTATAGGTTCCATTCTCTCTGGAATAGCGGATTTCTGAAATAGGTCGAGCACTGCCAGCCGGTCCCACAAACTGTCCAACTAAAGCATGTGCACCCGAGGTTTCAATTTCCAGCCACGAAGGTTGCTCTCCATTGGGTGTTTCAATTGTAAGATCCCAACGGCCGGCGGCCTCGTTCCCTGGAATTTGAGCATGTACGAATGTTACTCCGACTGTCAAAAACAAAATACAAAGAATTAAATTCGACTTTTTAAGTGATAACATTACTTAATTACTTAGGCTTTAGGTGATTAGGTTTAAATAATTCTTTAATATAACATTTGGTCTGGCCATTTTACGCCACCCTACTTAATTTCTGTAATATTGATATTGCGGAACTCAACACGGGAATTGTGGTTTTGCAGGCCAATATATCCAGAGCGGCGTTTTAATCCCGGATGTTCTTTTACCCGATCCATATAGTCTACCAGGTCTGTATTGATAATCGTTTCATTATTCAATACCACCTTCAATTCAGATTCGTCGGCAACAATTTCCATTTTCTGCCATTCTCCGGCTTTTGTTGCTACCTTCTTCGCTGGGGCTTTAACATCATAAATACTGCCGGTGTATTGCCACGGCTCCAAATTTGAATACTGCTCGGCATTATCATCCAGAAGTTGTATCTCCAAGCCCTCATAAGCAGGATTTCCTTCGTGCGGTGCTCTCAGGAACACGCCGCTGTTGCCCCCTTCGGGCAGCCGGTACTCTAGCTCCAGCTTAAAGTTATCGTAAGTCTCCGTAGTTGAAAGCCATCCACCACCGCCTTCGGTGTAAAGCAGTCCCTCATCAGCATGCCATTGTTCGGTATCTTCGGCTCTATACTGCCAACCCGACAGGTCTTCTCCATTGAACAGCGACTCCTTTCGAGGAATTTCACGAATGAAGATATTTTTAAAGTGCAGGGGCGTGCTGTGTGATTGTAGCTCAATCTGCTCTTCCGGATAAATCGACTTGTCCCTGTCCCAATAATTTTCCAGAACCACATCATCAACAACAAGCTCACCGTTCAGAATAACTGTTACCCTTTCACCTACCATCCGAATGCGCATGCTATTCCATTCTCCAATAGGATTATCGGCGGCTACTAACGGCTCGCTGGGATGATTCTGATTGTTATATAGTCCGCCGGATCCCTGGGGCCATTCAGTGATATCCCAGATCTGGACCTGAGGCGTTCCACGGAGATAAACCCCACTGTCGCCGCCCGGCTCTATTTTCCAGTCGATCATCATCTCAAAATCCTTGTATTTCTTTTCTGTCGCCAAGCTAGGACCTTCGCCATCAAAAAAGAGCACCCCGTCACGAACGGACCAGTGGTCCCGCATCTCGGCATTGGCCTCCTGCTGTTTTTGAGCTAATTCTTCTTCACTCATCTCTGCCCGACTCTCCGGATTGCCAACGAGCCCCTTCCATCCTTCCAGGCTTTCACCGTTAAAAAGGGCTTTAAATCCATCCGGCGGTTCATTCATGCCATCTCCATTTCCGGAATCTGAGCTGTAATCCGGGTAATAAACATCAAGATCCTGAATTCTGATATTTCTAAAGGCTACTTCATCCCCGTGTCCCAAAAAACCGATGTGTCCGGTTTCTCTTAGCAATCCTAGATGCTCCCGACCATCAATGGTATTCGCGGTATCAATCTCTGCAATATCTACATCAGTAATAGTTTGACCATTTAATTTAACCGTAATTTGTGACCCGTCCGCAATCACTTCCTGGGTATTCCACTCCCCGACCGGGTTCAGATAGCCCCGTTCAGCCTGCGCCACACCATATACCGAGCCATGATATTGATAAGGCTCTAATTCGGCATATTTCTCTGCCGTATTATCAAGGATCTGAAGTTCCATAGCCTTATAGGCCGGATTTCCCTCCAGTGGCGACCGAATAGCCAGACCATTATTTGCCCCGGGCGTCAGCTTAAATTCAAATTTCAAGATAAAATTACTGTATTCCTCTTCAGTAAAAAGGTTTCCCGAGGCCCCATCTTGACTGATAATCTGTCCGTTGCTAACGGTATAAGAATCCTTATCACCAACCCAGCCGGCAAGGTCTTCGCCATTAAATAAAGATGTGAAATTATCAGTTTCTCCATTACTGGATTCCAGTTCTTGCACATACTGATCAATTTTCTCTTTGTTCTCTGGGTTTGTCGTTGCTTCTATCAGTGAAAGTTCCTGATCGGTATTCTCATCTGAGGCTGATAATATTTGAGCTACAGATCGAAGGGCTCCCTCTTTCAAAGTCTCATTCTCATCATTGAAATGGCCGGCCACTGCTTTCAGCGCTTCCGGAGATCCCAACTGTGCGAATCCATTCAGGATAGTAAGCTTTTCTTCATTAGAGGCGGCCTTAGCAAATACCTCTTGAAGAAACTGCACTTTGTCTGCTGCGCTGTATTTTGACTGCTGTACCAACCGAATATAGTCTTCCAGAATCTTGCTCCGTTCAGATTCCTGTGCGTCCTGGAAAGTCTCTGCCAAAGGTGACAATGCCGAAGCATCCTGCCAATCAGATAATGCAGACAAGGCTGCCTGTTGCACCTCATTGTTTGTACTGCTAGTTTGTGTGACAACAGCTCCCAACGCCTTATCTCCTCCTATCTCGGGAAGGATTTCCAAAAGATACAATTTTTGACGGTCCTGAGCTTCCTCCAGTGCCTGCAAAACAACTCCCGCCCGGTCTTCCGATTCCGGGATATCCTCAGAAACTGTTACTATCGCTCCCTGTACTGCTGTGCGTTCATCTTCATTTTGAACTTCTGTCAAAAGATTGATTAGTCGTGGCAAATCATCAGGTTCAGCAATATCTCCCAGCGACTGAAATACGGCCATTCGTACTGGGGCGTTCGATCCTTCAAGTTGATCCAGCACGGTGTCGAGATGCTGGTCCGCGCGCCGTTCTGCTAATATTTTAATAAGAGCAACTTTAGCGGATTCTGATGCCGATGGTAATAGATCCGCGGTCTCGGATACAAGAGACTCCGTGGGAAGCTGGAGCAGTGCATTTTTCAGGGCATCAATTTCTTCTGGCTGCTGTGCTTCGCTTAGCGCCTCCAACAAAACAGGCAAGGCTTCCTTTCCCCCGACGGTTGCTGTAGCCTGTGCCGCAGCTATCCGAACCGAAAGGTCCTTGCTTGCCAAGAAGGGACTCAATGTTGAAACCCCAACTCGCTCGCTCCAACCCAGCATAGCAATGATATCGGCTTGGACAGCAGCTTCATCCAATTTTCCAGGCACAGTCCAGTGCTCGGGAATTTGCCAATCCTTATTTTCTTCAAACAG
>CAYXVW010000056.1:0-12078 GCA_964468695.1 uncultured Balneolaceae bacterium
ATTAAACCAACGCATCATACGAAGATTGTAGTCATAACGGGCCGTTGCATTCACATTTCCATGTCCCTCTCCGGGATACAATACTAATCGGACCGGCGTATCAGTACGGGTTTTTATATGTCGATACATTTCGTACGACTGACTTGGGCTTACCCTTGTATCGTTCTTTCCATGCATAATAAGTAAA
Organism: uncultured Balneolaceae bacterium; assembly: GCA_964468695.1. Classification (GTDB taxonomy): domain Bacteria; phylum Bacteroidota; class Rhodothermia; order Balneolales; family Balneolaceae; genus Fodinibius. The sequence goes on from CAYXVW010000056.1 coordinate 188, forward strand.
GGGGTATCCGCCTGTCCCGCATAATAAATCGGGCTCCGCTCTAAAAAGTCCTGATAGTCGTTCCAAATACGTTCACGTGCGTGGACCAGGTACAATTCCTCCGGGATATCACTCGTACCCCATTTGGATATGTTATTACTAATACCTACAAACATCACCCCCGCTGCAAACTTGTCGGTATAACGAGTAGACATCCAGCCGGTAGCATAGCCGCCGTATGATCCGCCGGTAACTCCTACTTTCGCCTCATCCACTAGTCCAACATTAACTAACTCGTCCACACCGGCTACAATATCATCGAACTCAGCACCGGCCAAATCGCCCTGACTGCTTTTGGCAAAATTTTCACCACGTCCCGTACTTCCTCTGTAATTTGGATAAAATACAAAATATCCCTGCGCCGCTGCTATCTGGCCCGGATCTGAATAGCTGGTCACCCAGCCGTGATCATAATGTGCCTCGGGACCTCCGTGTACCGTTGTGATCATCGGATATTTCGTTCCTTTTTCATAATTAAGTGGATATACGAGCACTCCCTGTAGTTCTGTCCCATCATTTGCAGTCCATTTCACTACCTTTTGCTGTCCAAATGCAACATCATCCAACCAGGGATTGCTATTGGTTAGTCTCTGTGTTTCGCCGGACTGAAGGGTATACAATTCGCGCGGATGCCTGGAAGTACTTGCCGAGAATACCACTGTACCGTCCTCTGCACGGTTAAAAGAAGAAATATTAGTGCTATCCACATCAACGTTGGTCTCCATATTTGTACCATCCGTATTTATTGTGCCATAGGTCGACCACACTCCTTTACTTGTCAAATACTGAAGCGTATTATTATCGATCCACTCAAACTGCTCAAACTTCTGCTCAAGCTGCGGCTGAAGCTGTGTAACAGATCCATCTTCTGCTGAAACCACAAACAGACGTCCGTCAATGGGATCGTGGATATCAGCCCCGGCAATCATTGCCAACCGGTTCCCATCCGGACTCCACGCGATATCCCCGAGTTTTCCTTCGTGTTTCACCTCTGTATATACTTCGCTGCCATGATGGTTCACAATCTTTACCTGTTGACTCATATAATAATCATCAACCAATGGAGTTGGAGCGATCGCAATAGCCAGCCTTTTCCCATTGGGACTCCAGTGCATTTGATAAACAGACCCATCAACCTCAAGCTGATGTGGTTGGTGACCTTCTTTAGCTACATTGGTAACAAATCCGCGCCGCTGCGTAAGATTTTCTTCGTATATTTCTGGTTGGTAGGGCAAGTCAGATTCCGGCTTTTTAGCTGTGTCCGGCGCCATAAAAGCTAAATGGTTACCATCCGGCCCCCATGAGTAAGAAGCTATATCCTTTTTAAATGAAAATATTTTCTGTGCTTCTCCTCCCGAAATTGAAATTTCAAAAATTCCATTCCGCTCATCACCCGAACGTTTTCCTAAAAAAGTGATACTTTCTTCATTCGGTCGGAAAGCAATTTCACTAACGCTCATTGTAGTAACGTAGGGCACAGATTCTTCAGAAGATAAGTCCCGTACATAGAGATGATTCTGCGCAGGCTTGTTCTTTTCATTAGGATCAGCCTGTTTACTTAGTGTATAAGCGACCAGACCTCCCGACTCAGAAAGTTCAACCTCTCCAACCTGCTTAATTTTTGGAAGCTGATCTGGCGTTAATCCCTCTGATTGCTCCTGGGCAACAACCAAAATTGGCATTAATAATGCAATCAGAATAAGGGACACCCACTGTACTCGATAAGACTTCATATGGCTAATATTTTTTATTAATAGTCATTCTTGATCCGTATTTATTTACCAGTCAAAATTACCATTTTTATACCTTTTACACTAATTACTACCAACCCTTAGATTTATCCATATCCTTTTTAGTTAAAAAATAAAACAAGTATTTAATTTAAGCTCATACAATTCGTTCTAGTTAGTATTTGCAATGCAATCCCATGATAACTAATCAATTAGTTTATATCTTTATCAGAGCTATTTTCTCATTGTGGACCTTAACTTTTCTATTTCTGCCATACCTAACTACTTAATTAACTCCTCAATAATGACTGCACAAATAATGATTGACATAATGACGATTATTCTTTTTAAAGTGGACAAAACCTATAAATCCGTTACTATCGAAACAGGGAAAAAACAATATAGTTCTAACAGGTTAGAAGAAATATCGACCATACTAACGGTTCTTTTGAATGAGTGTGAACTCTGTGTTTTTAACGGAAGGGATACAGAAATTCATCTATCCCGCTACCAGAGGTGCCGGACACTTTGAAGATATGGAAGATTCCCACCACCGAAATTATTCTGGTCAATATCCCATGTAATGCGTACTAACTTTGCTATGTTTCCGGGAAGTATTTTTTTGATTATCAAAGGAGGAGGACGACGATCGATAGGTCAGGAAATTCAGAATCAAAAGGATATCAAACATGAATAATCAACTCCTTTTATCCTGTACGGATCTGACTATTCGGTTTGGAGATGAAACTGTGCTGAAAGAGTTCAGTTTTGATATCCCAAAAAACAAACATACAGTGCTTAGAGGTGAATCCGGGTCGGGCAAAAGCACTTTGCTAAAGCTTTTGTTGGGATTTCTAAAGCCCTCAGAAGGCTCAATCAAATACAACAACGTTAAGACAGCACGTGAAATGCGACAAGATACCGCCTGGCTTCCCCAGGATTTGAATCTGGGTGACGGGACGGTTAAAATTACCCCTTTCGGTTTTCCAATAATAATATGCAGCGTCCCGACCTACAGACCAGTCAATCGATTTTATCAAAACTCGGGCTTCAAGCAGGTACCATAACAAAACATTTTAAGGACTTATCCACCGGCCAGCGCCAGCGAGTAGGGCTTGCGGTCTGCCACTTGCTTAACAAACCAATTCTTCTGCTGGATGAACCCACTTCAGCCCTTGATACCGTCTCTAAGCAGCGAGTTTACGATTTATTGCTTGAACATACAAATATAACAGTTATTTCTACTTCCCATGATTCCTTCTGGATTGAACGCGCCGATAACGTTATACCTCTGGACTAATGGATATCATCGATCTCTCCTGGACGCAACTTGCAATCGCCTTTGTAATCTTATTACTGCCGGCCTGGATTCTCTGGAAATACCGTACCGGCCTCAACAAAAAGTTACTCACTGCTTCAATTCGCATGGTACTGCAGCTACTTTTCGTGGGGTATTATCTGGAATATCTTTTTGAGTATGACAATCCCTGGATTAATGCCGCCTGGATTATGATCATGGTTATTGTGGCCGATTTTGCAACCATTGACCGTAGTGAGCTAAAACAAAAGATGTCGCTACTGATGCCCATTTTTGCAGCCACCTTCTTTGGAATTGTTGTGATCGATCTCTTCTTTTTAGAGGCCGTTATTCAGCTTCCGAAATTCTTGGCGGCACAGTATACCATACCGATTACCGGAATGTTGTTAGGCAACTGCCTTCGCAGCAACGTCATTGGTATCAATGCTTTTTACTACAACCTTAGCGACCACAAAGAGCGTTACCAGTTTTGCCTTGCCTGCGGGGCCAGTCGCACCGAAGCACTGGAATCGTTTATCAGCGAAGCTCTTAAAAAATCTGCAAATCCTACTTTGGCTTCTATGGCAACAATTGGTCTTGTCTCTCTGCCGGGAATGATGACGGGTCAAATCCTGAGCGGCAGCTCTCCCCTGATTGCCATTAAATATCAAATTATGATTATGGTAGCAATCTTCTCAGGAACCATTTTATCGGTATTTCTGGGTATTCGCCTAACAAATTTCTTTGTATTTGAGGATACCGATATGCTTGACGAATCCATACTCAAGAAATAATACCATTAGATAGATATAAAACTAATTAATTAGTTAGTTCTTACACTGCTGTTTTATATCCTCAATCGCCCTTTCTGTTTTATTCGTAAAATAAGTAATGAGCATTTACGAAGCCCGGAAGATATCAGCACAATTAACAAACTGATCGGCATTGCCTACCATCACCAGGCGATCTTCGGGTTGTAGCTTAAAATCTCCTGAGGGATTGCCAATCGTTTGATCTCCTCGTTTAATAGCCAATACGGTAAGCTGATGCTTATTGCGAAGCTCAAGCTCTTCCAGCGTTTTATAAGCGGCTTCAGAACCTTCCCGCACGGCCACGGCGCGAGTATGTAATCCTTCCTCATCTAATCCCTGAAGAACCATTAAATGAGCTTCCTGAATACTGCCCCGAACAATACCATAATCGTGGGCGCGCAACTCTTTAACATGTTCCTGAATTTCCTGCTGAGGAATCATATAGGCCCCCAAAACGTGAGAAAAAAGACGAACGGTTGTTTCCATCTCTTCGGGTACGACAATATCAGCCCCGAGTTCTTCAAAACGTTCAATCTCTGTCAGGTAGCGGGTACGAACCACAATTTGAAGAATTGGATTCAGAAGCCGAGCCTGCTGTACTATTCGGGGACTCGAGTCGGGGTCGTTTGTTGCAATTACGCAGAGTTTGGCTTTTTTGACAGAAGCTAGGTCTAAAATATGACGCCGACTAGCATCACCGAAAATAGCCGGGATATCATTGTCATGCATCTCTTCCACCGAGTCGGGATTCATTTCAATGACTACAAACGGAATACCCGTATCGCGCATAACCTGCACTAAATGTCGGCCGGCCGGACCATATCCAATAATAATAACGTGATCTTCTAGGGCCGTTTTTTTACTTTCCTCCGTATTTTTTTTGGAAGCACGTCCTAAATGACGAAGGGGTGTTTTCGCCAGGAACTTTCCTACTCCGGTACTCTGATGAATCATAAACGGAGTACTAATCATCAGGAGTACCGCCACCGCAATAAACGTTTGGGTACCCGGCTCTCCGAGTCCCGCGGGAGATATCCCTGCAGCGCGCCCCGCCCGTTCGAGTACAAATGAGAATTCTCCTATTTGAGCCAACGTAAATCCCGAAGCGGCTATAATTCGAATGGGATATTTTAACGTCATTAAACTGACGGTGGCAATGATAAATTTAAGAAGGACAACTGCTAAGGCAATACCAAGTATCTGAAAAGGATTTTCGATCACATAACTGAGATCCAGAAGCATACCTACCGAGACAAAGAAGACCGCATTAAAGATCGTCCGAAGTGGCAGAATTTCACTAATAGCCTGTTCGCTAAATTGACTTTCACTGACTACCAGTCCTGCTAAAAAAGCCCCCAAAGCCAAACTTACTCCTACCATATTCGTGAGGGCCGCAGTGCCAAAGCAGATAGCAACCACGCTTAATAAGAACAATTCTTGCCTTCGAGTCTTGGCTACACGCTCTAAAATCCACGGCACTATGCGCTGGGCTAATACCAATACCAAGGTAATGAGGATACCTGCCTTGAGGAGTACCCATCCAATTTCAGTAAATGATTGTGATTCGCCGGCCAGGATGGGCACGAACATAACCATGAGAATTATTATCAAATCCTGAAATATCAGTACAGCCAGTGAAAGCTGTCCCGAAGGGGTATCGGTTTTATCTTCATCACTCAACAAACCCAAAATAATAGCCGTACTGCTCAGGGCCACAAGACACCCCGTATATATCGCAGCATTCCAGCCGATCCCCCAAAGGGACAAGATGAAGGTGACCAGCGTAACGGTGATGGCAACCTGCAGACCACCTCCCAGAAAAATCGCTTTTTTGATACGTGATAGTTTCTTCAGGCTGAACTCAATACCAATAGTAAATAGTAGTAAAATAATACCGATTTCTGCCAGCATATCAACCAATTCCTGATCTTGTACTAATCCCAACGCATTAGGACCAATAACAACGCCTGCAATCAAAAAACCTACGATAGGGACAATTTTAAGTCGATAGCAGAGATATGCTATTAAAACACTGACAGTAAAGAGAGCAACTAATTCCGTTAAAAAAGGTAGCGTTACGGCTGATATCATCAATTATTTTTCACTTTTGGGATACATTTGCACTGGAGGTTAAGAAATAATAATACAAGTTTATAGTGCCACTTTAAGACTAAAGTTATCCATCCAAAGCTAATTAGAATGATCAAAAACTTTGTCTGAGAGGAGGCGAAAAAGGGAAGAAGATAAGGAATACAATTCAAAGCCCTAATTTCTCTCCTTGTTATATAATTGCCCGGACTTCAGTTTTTCTTCAAAATTATCCCTTATGTTATGATGTATGAAACTTTTGATCATTGAAGACAACGAAGATTTACTGGAAAATATTCGTACTTACTTGAAACGGGAAGGCTATATCTGTGAGGCTGCCCACAATTACAGTGAGGCCTTCGATAAGGTCATGTCATATACCTACGACGTTGTCTTAATTGATATAATGATTCCCGGCGGATCGGGTCTACAAGTGTTGAGAGAACTAAAATCGGTCAATCCCAAAACCGGGACCATTATTATATCAGCTAAAAATGCCCTTGATGATAAAATAGAAGGTTTGGAGCTTGGAGCCGATGACTATATAACCAAGCCCTTTCAGCTCCCGGAACTGCATGCACGTATTAAAGCAGTCAACCGCAGGAATCAGCGGGGCGGACAAGAAATTCTTAATGTTAATGAAATTTCCATCAATACCGATACTATGGAGGTAACGGTTGACGGTACGCCCGTGGATCTTACTCCCAAGGAATATGATCTGATGCTCTATTTCGCCTCCAATAAAAATCACGTATTGTCAAAACAAACCATTGCCGAACATCTTTGGGGCGATTATGTTGATCATCTTACAAACCTCGACTTTGTCTATCAGCATATTAAAAACCTGCGCAAAAAGCTGGAAGAGGCCGGTGCCAACAATTACATAAAGAGTGTTTATGGCATAGGGTACAAATTTAAGGTAAATAATCACGCATGAAACTGATCACGAAATTTATACTGATCTATCTCTTTGTGACGGTCATTGTTTTAGGTATAGGGGGCTATCTCTCGTATTTCATCATTAAAGGGGAACTGAACAATGAACTTAAATGGCGTTTCCTGGACCGCATTGACCGGGTAACCTATCTTTTGGAGAGGGGTAAAGATTTTAATTCTGATAAAGTAAACAGATCCGGAGATCGTAATCTTGAGATTAGGCCCTTATCTATTCAACGAGAACCGGAGATTATTGTAGAAGATACCATGGTGTGGCACGAGCGGCTCCAACAAATGGAACCTAATCTAAAAATGACGGCTTACCGCACAGTGGATGATACCACATATTACATCTCCACCCACGGAGCTCTTGTGGAATCCGATGACATAACGGAAGCGGTTGTCCAGATTCTGCTCTGGATTTTAGGCATGCAGGTTATTGGTGCTATCGGCGTTGGGTTTATTGTATCCAACCGGTTATTCAAACCTTTCCGAAATACGCTTGATCGAATTAAGTCGTTTAACCTGCAGGACAAGCAGCCCATCCCTGCTCAGGAAACAAATGTAAAGGAGTTTGATGACCTCAACCATTTTGTGGAAGAGATGACCCGCAAAGCCGTTGCTGACTATAAAAACCTTAAAGAATTTGCTGAAAACGCTTCTCATGAACTTCAGACACCTTTATCTATTGTTAAAGGAAAGTTAGAACTCCTCACTGAAACCGATCTTAGTCCTGAGCAATATCAGTATGTGGAAGCCAGTCACCGCTCCATTAAAAAGCTTTCCCGCCTCAGTGAATCACTGGCGTTACTTACAAAAATTGAAAATCATGAGTTTACACAAAAAGATGAGGTTAATTTTACGAAACTCATCCAAGATAGCACCCAGGCTTTTGAAGAATTTATAAAGCTCAATGGATTAGAAGTTGAGACCGATCTCGAGGAAGAGGTTATTCTGCATATCCATTCGGTGTTAGCTGATATTTTATGGACCAATCTCTTTCAAAACGCAATAAAACATAATATAGAAGATGGTCGAATCAAGATTGAACTTACAGAAGACTTTCTAAGAATTTCGAATACCGGCCGTCCCCTCGATGATGATCCGCATATACTATTCGAACGTTTCAAGAAAGCCGATCACAGTAATGAATCTATTGGACTGGGCTTAGCTATTATAAAACAAATTGCTGAGCAAAATGACTATTCCATCTCCTATGATTATAAAGATCACTGGCATACCATTACTCTTGAATTTTAAGGGCTGTAAAAAGAACCAATCCCTAATGTAAATTCTTGTTAGAAAAAGGACCATATACCTCTTCTTCAAATTTCCTTCAGCTTTAATACAACCTTTGCATAAGATCCCCTCTTAAGTTAAGTCTAAAGCAAAGAAGTAAACCCAAATTATTTATCATAAAATGAAGAAGTTAATATCATTATTTGTCTTCACATTATTCATAACTTCTCTTGCCATCGGACAATCCGATGAAGGTACCATTACAGGGGAGGTTTATGACCAACAAGAAGAACCCGTACCATATGCCTCTGTTTCAGTTTATGATTCTACGGAAACCAATGTGGTAACGGGTACTCCCACAGATTCCACCGGTACGTTCAGCGTAGATGTGGATCCGGGTACTTATGTGTTAAAAATCACTTTCCTTTCTTTATCTCCCCACACCCAAACGGTAGAAATAAACGCCGAGGAAACGGAAGATATCGGGAGCGTAACGCTAACGCCCACTTCCCAGGAAATGGATGAGGTTGTAGTACGTGGAGAAAGTTCACAAATGGAAATGAGTTTTGACCGCCGCGTCTTTAATGTGGGCCAGGATATTACCAGCTTGGGTGGTTCAGCCGTAAATGTACTCGACAATGTACCCTCTATCGCTACTGATATTGATGGTAATATTAGCCTTCGGGGAAATGAATCTGTTCGAATACTTATTAATGGGAAACCTTCAAGCATGGTTGGTAGTGGCAATGTGGATGCCCTGCGAAGCATTCCTGCTTCAATGATTAAAAGCGTTGAAATCATTACCAATCCTTCTTCAAAATATGCTGCGGAAGGTTCCGGAGGTATTATTAATATTATTCTGACAGATGACCAAGAACTCGGACTTAATGGTAGTACCAATATAGGCACAGGACATCCCGAAGAATATGAAGGCTCAATAAATTTAAACTACCGTACTCCTAATGTTAACTGGTTTGCTGATATTGGGGCAGATTATCGATCCGAACCGGAAGCTGGAAGCTCGTTTCAGCGGTTTTCAGGTCCGGATACCACTTATATGTATCGCGAACAAACGAATGCCACCGAATCGGAAATTGACGGGGACTTTCGTTTTGGCGCCGACTTTTACCTCTCTGATACGGAGATTTTAACAGCCAGTAGCTATATTAGTCTCGAAGAAGAAACAAATAATGAAGATATCTCTTATACCGATTTAGAGTATTCCGAAGGTGCTCTCGACGGTGATGTTCTTGGACGTATTAATCGAGATACAGAGGAAGAAGCAAAAGAAAGTAATTTTGATTTCAATCTCGATTATGAAAATAAAATTGATGGTGACGATCATAAGTTGGTAGCTGATGCCAGTTTTGACATTAGTCGCGAGAACTCTCAAACGAATATTGAAGAAGTTACACAAGAAGGCTCAGGTGAACTTCTCGAACAACGAAGTGAAGACACGGAAGAAGAAATGGATTTCCGGTTTAATGCCGAATATGAACGTCCCCTGGGTGAAGATGGAAAATTGGAAGCTGGTCTTCGCAGCGATACTGAATGGATGGACACTGGTTATAATGCCGAAACACTTGTGGACGGTACCTGGGAAACAGAACCAGCTTATACACAAAATTTCCTCTACCGCGAAAATGTAAATGCGGCCTTTCTCATTCTGGGCGGAGAGTTTGGCGACTTTTCCGGACAGGTTGGATTGCGCGCTGAAAACACCAATATTCGAACCGAAATTAAAGAAACCGGCGATGTAAATAACCAAAATTATATCGGGCTGTTCCCTAGTGCCTTCTTAAACTATTCATTTAATGAGCAACAATCGATACAGTTGAGCTATAGTCGTAGATTACAACGACCGTGGTCTCGCTCTTTACTTCCGGGTATAGATTTCGATGATAACCGTAGCCAGTTTACCGGTAACCCTAACCTTACTCCAGAATACAGTAATTCATATGAAGCCGGTTACCTGCATTATTGGGAAAGTGGATCATTGCTGACCAGCTTTTACTACCGATATCGCACAGACGTGATCGAAGATATTACGGAGCAAAGAGATGGGGTACAATTCCGATTCCCGATTAACTTTGCTAATGAAGAAGCATGGGGCGTTGAGTTCTCAGCAGATCAAGAAATTGCAGATCGATTAACCCTGACTGGGAACGCTAATCTCTTCCGATCAAATACAAATGGAAGCTATCGTGAGGGAACTGATGAAGAGATAATATTAAGTAGCGAATCGGAGAACTTTCAGGCTCGTATGCGTCTCCGATGGGAAATTGTCGATGGCCTCAATTATCAGGCTTCTATGCGATATCGCGGCCCTAGCAACACACCACAGGGAACACGCAATGGCATGACCATGATGGACACCGGCATTGCCTATGATATACTTGAAGAAAAGGCAAAAGTTACCTTCAATGTAAGAGATGTCTTTAATGCCCAGAACTTTAACAATACGGTAACCACGGATGGAAATCCCACTACGGACTTCTATTCCCAGCGTGAATTCAGCTGGTCTACTCGTTCCTTCTCACTTAACTTCCAGTATTTCTTTGGAAATACACAAAGCCGCAGTGGTGGCGGTGGTCCCGGCGGGCCAGGTGGTGGAGACTAAATAGACATGTAAAACCAGACGACCATCATTGACCTTTTTTCTCTCGACAGGCAGCTTACACAAGCTGCCTGTCCTATTTGTGGCTAAATTCACGTGCCCATAATTACCGTCATGATGAAGTGATTCCAGGTCTATTCCTTTCCTCCACTGACTTTTTATTTCTCTGAGATATCCAGATGGAATCACATATTTTCTACATCTCCTTCAATCATATCCTTATTTAAATTATTCTAATTGGGACCTCATTATCCCGAATAACAATACTCACCCAGCAAACCGGGCAGCCGGCCTCCCTTTGAACGGCAAGGCCACCCTAAAGAGAGAACCGGAGAGCGGCCATCGGTCTATGTCTTCTTCTGACATATGTTCTCGTCCCGTCGTTATATAAAGTTCATTAAAATCTAAGCCCCCAAAGGTACAGGAGGTTGCCTGGGGTACCGGCAAATGTACCTCAAAAAGTATTTCACCACTCCCGGGGTCGATCCTTACCACTTTCCCACCATTGTATAGGGCAACCCACAGGGTTCCTTCCCGGTCAATGGTCATCCCATCCGGGTAGCCCTCTACCTCTTCAAATTTTTTAACGACCAGCGGATTTGTAATCTCCCCTGACTTGTCATCATAATCAAATGCCTGCACCTTTCGGGTTGGAGTATCAATAAAGAAGAATCTGTCCCTCTCCCGGTTCCAGGCCATGCCGTTGGGGATCGTCAGCTCGCGAAGCATCACCCGTGTATCCAAATGCTGGTCCAGACAGTACAGGCTGCCCGCTCCTTCGTCGAGCTCATAGGACAAGGTCCCCGCCCAGAACCGACCGGATGGATCACACTTTCCATCATTAAAGCGACTCTCGGGCGATTGGAATTCGGAACCGGTAATATCCGTTATTTTTCGGTGTTCAGAATCAAAAAAAGCAAATCCCGATTGCCGGGCCATCACCAATCCGCCTTCCTCCCGTAGGGCTACACAACCCAAGTGCTCACCCATATCAAATATTTTATTGCTTTTCCGATATGGATCGTACTGAAAGAGTTTCCCCGATAAAATATCAACCCAGTACAGCCTTGACTCCCGTTCATCCCATACAGGTCCCTCACCAAGAATGGCGTCATATTTGAATTCAACGGTAG
>CAYXVW010000057.1:0-12028 GCA_964468695.1 uncultured Balneolaceae bacterium
ATCGTATCAAAACCAAATAAAAAACCCGCTAGTGACGCTACAATGGCTGATAGTAGTATCGATCTCGTCTTTACCATATTATGTTTAATTTAAAATTACTGGGGTTCTCTACCGTTTAACATGATTTGATACCAATCCCGGAGATCTCTATTCATCAGACAAGTAATACTATTCTTGAATCGATATCAAAATCTTCTATACCGTTTTAATGGATTATAGTTTACACATCATCCCAAAACTTTATTCTATCACTAAATAATATCCATCAACAATAAATCGTAATTATTTTTTACATACAATTGTTTGGCAAGATTTTTTTAAAACCCTAATTTAAGGTTCATCTAAAAAAGAATGTCTGTAATGAAAGGGAAGTTTAAGACATATTTCAGTCTTTTCCTGCTGGTGCTTATGAGCATCGGCCTGACTATCTCTACCCTCCATTCCCATCACCATCTGGAATGGAGCCACTCTTCCGACTTTGTTGATACAGGACATTGTCTTACAGAAGATACTACAGTATGTCCCATATCCGGGTATATCTTTGAAACAGATGTGCTTTCCGCTTCCTATTTCGGAGAAGCTTTTTTCAAAGCTAAAGAGTTTATTACAGACTACCAGATTTTCATAGATGACTATTCTACCTCGGTAAATCGAGGACGCTCCCCTCCTGCTCTAATATAGATTCCCATATACATATTATTTCTATTAATCCGCATGCATTTTAGCAAGTTGTGGAATCCTTATCTAATATTAAAATATTTAGAGCTATGCATATTTATAACTTTTTACCAGTACATACACTCCTGGCAATCACATTATTTGGTGTATTTGTCATCATGGGCTGCAGCAATCCGGCAAGCTCCGATGATGAAGACCATCTCCATCCGGAAGGAGCTGTCCTCCAAATGAATGGGGAAGAAATTCTTCATATTGAAGATGGTGAATTCGTTTCAAACAATACCAGTCTTGAAGTTGACAGTGGAGATGAAACTCCTCTCATTACAATCTTTTTTCTGGATCATGATGGGAACCCCTTCCAACCGGAAGACGACCATTATTCTTTGAAGTGGGATCAAATTGACACCTCCATTGCAGAGATTGAGCAACACGAAGAAGACGGAAAATGGAGCTTTCATCTTGTAGGACAAAGTCAGGGCGAAAGCGAGGTTCGCTTTTTCCTGTGGCACGAAGGTGATGAACACGAAGACTTTGAAACACCTGCCATTCCTGTTATTGTCAATTAAGAATTTTGGTGGATGAGGATTTATCTCATCCACCCTTTTCTAAAAATATTCGATTATGCGCAACCTTACTCTTTTGCTCCTATTCTGCTTATATGGAATATTTTCAGCTGAATTATATGGGCAAACAACGGATAAAGGAGAGCTTTCGGGCCGGACAATAGATCGTAACTCAGAAGAACCGCTCGGCTATGTTTATCTCCATTTAGAAGAATTAAACCGTACGACTACTGCACATTCCGACGGCTCTTTTGCTTTCAAAAATATTTCTCCCGGGACCTATACCCTATCGGCTACCCGCATTGGATACCAGGCCGTATCCCAGACTATTACCATTGAAGCTAATGAAACCACAGAAATCACTGTATCACTAAAACCGTCTGCCCTCAGCTCGGAAGCGATTGAAGTAGTAGGGGCTGCCGACCAGTCCTCAGCTGGCAATCTTGAACATGCTTCAAAAACAATACAGGGGACAGATCTTCGCCAAAATTTAGGTACTACTCTTTCTGCAACTATGGATGATCTGCCTGGTATTGATTCGCGCTCCATGGGATCAGCACCTGCCCGACCGGTCATCCGGGGACTAGGTGGTGAACGCGTACTTATCCTGCAGGATGGGGAACGTACGGGTGATGTATCGTCACAATCGGCTGATCATGCTGTTACAGTAGATCCTATGGCTGCCGAAGAAATTGAACTTGCTCGCGGCCCCGCAGCCCTTGAATATGGTGCAAATGCAATCGGAGGAGTAGTTAATGTTGTTCGCAATCAAATTTCCTCATCTATGCCCGACCATTTTCACGGCACTGCCAGCTTGCAGGGAAAGTCCGTCAATACAGGCTCTGTAGCAGCCCTCAATGCCGGGGGTCCAATCGGCAATAGTCTTGCTCTCAAATTTGATGGCAATATTCGTTCAGCCCAAAACCTTAAAACACCCGAAGGGACCCTCAATAATTCGGGTATCTTTTCTACTAATAATGCAATGGGAATCAGCTACTTACGTCCCTGGGGCTATGCCGGGCTTGCGGGAAGCATGTATTTGAATAACTATGGTATCCCCCCTGATCCAAATGGTGGACATGAACACGGCGTTGATATTGAAATCGAAAAATATCAGGCAGAAGGGAAAACAAAAATTTCGCTTGATAACGAAACATTTAAGTCTATAAAAGCTACCTTCTCTCATAAAAGCTACTATCATAAAGAAATTGAAAATAGCGGATCGGTAGGAACTGAATATGGTGTTCTTACTACGAATGGCAAGATTATAACCCAGCACCAAAACTGGGGATTGCTCGATGAGGGGACAATAGGTCTTTGGGGAGAAACCAAAAATTATGCCGTCAACGGTACACAGACGCCCGATTCTGATGCTCACAGTTTGGCCGGTTTTGTTGTCGAGGAAAAAGATATCGGAGCTCTTCACCTTGAAGCCGGTATTCGTTTCGAGCTAACTCAATCCATACCGGAGGAAGAATACAGCGCATCCATTGGGGAAATACGTGAACGCACCTTTTCCGGTCTCTCTACTTCAGCTTCCGTTATATATGACTTGGGACATGGTTTCTTTTCCGGAGCTACATTCATGCACTCTTTCAGGGCGCCCTCCCAGGAAGAACTCTATTCCGAAGGTCCTCACCTGGCTTCCTACTCTTATGAGGTTGGCAATCCGGACCTAAATCCCGAACGAGGATTGGGTAAGGAACTATTTATTCGTCACAAAACAACTTCATCCACCGCAGAAATAGGTGTATACCATAATTCTTTTAACAGCTATATCTATCCGCGTAATACCGGAGAGCCCAGCTCGCGCTTTCCTTCGTTAAATGTATATCAGTTTACAGGTGTAGATGCCTTATTTCAAGGAGTTGAAACCTCCTATCAGGTCGAGTTTTTTAACAACTGGGTAATGTCGGGCTCTCTCAGCTATACCCATGCCAAACGCAAAGCAGCGAACGAAGGATGGCAGCCGTTACCACAGATTCCTCCTCTACAGGGAAATATCGGTCTGAAATATACCTTCGGAGGTTTCCAATTGGGAGGAAGAACCACTATTGCTGCCCGACAAGGCAGAACTGGGGAGTTTGAAGAGCCCACAGACGGCTATACCGTATTCAATTTGTTCGGGCAATACAGATTTGAATCCAGCGGTTTCCTTCATACCGTATCACTGAATGCCGAAAATATCTTCAATAGTACCTACCGCAACCATTTATCACGCATCAAAGACTTAATGCCCGAACCCGGCAGAAATATCTCACTACTCTACCGAATCTATTTTTAATACCGAATAAACTTCCCCAAAAAATAAAATCCCAGGACTATCAATCCCGGGATTTTTTTGCTTCAGGGCTCAGTTATGTTAGGGTTACAAGAGAAAAACTCTTTAAAAGGGGTACATTTAGCTCCCCCTTCTATATAACAAGAGTGATAAACGAGCAAAATGTTACAAAAAAGTTTTATTTTTTTTGAAGTTGTATACCATTGCCTCAAAATGTGTATTTTATCACTTCTAATAACCTTTCAAGAATATCTTTTTTATGATATCAACTAGTCTTTCCCTATCAGGTATTTCCCTCCGAACAACATGCCTATTTCTTACACTAATTATCCTCGGCGGTTGTTCAACGATCCAGGAAATCACTAATAGTATTCAGAAACCAAAATTATCGGTAGCTAATGTTCGAGTCACTGATTTTAACTTCAGTCAAATGGAGTTGACCTATGATATCAAGGTAGAGAATCCCAATGCAGTGGCTGTGGAAATGATGGGTTACGACTATAATCTGGATATTAACGAACATCCCTTTATTAACGGCGACCAATCTAAAACGATGACTATTGAAGCATCGGGAGAAAGTATCTTTGAAGTGCCCATGACAATGAACTTTCCGGATTTATATAGAACCGCCTCAGAGTTGACTAATGAAGATGAAAGTTCTTACCAGTTTCTAAGTCATTTACGATTCGACCTTCCCATAATCGGCATGACGGAAATCCCGGTCAAAAAATCTGGTAATATCCCCCTACTTAAGTTGCCAAAGCTTAGTATGCAGAGTATAGAAGTCAATAACCTCAGCCTATCCAGTGCGGATCTTACCCTTAAACTCGGATTTAATAATCCCAATGGATTTGGAATGGATATCGGCCAGCTTAATTATGATCTCATAGTTAATGGAAGCCAGTGGGCTGACGGAACGGCGCTGCAGGATGTTAAAGTTAAAGAGAATGGTTTAACCGAACTCGAAATTCCTATTTCACTAAAGATTTCACAAATAGGTACTTCCGCCTACCAGATACTTACGGGATCAGAAAATCTGGATTATCAATTCCAGGGAAACTTTCAGTTTAATGTGGGCCACGAGTTGCTGGGTAGTACTAACTTCGATTTCAACCGTTCAGGAAAGATACCCGTTAACAGATAAAACCAATATCAATAAAGGCGACAGTTTTTACAGACGGATATGGAACAGATTCACCATTACGATATTGAATATGAATTAGGTGCAGGGCAACACGGAACGGTTTATTACGCCACCGATACCCGACTTAAGCGGCCTGTAGTTATTAAGATCGTGCATCCGAAACGGGCAAAGGAGAAGCATATACGAGAACGAATTTTAGAAGAAGCCCGAATTGCTTCAGCCATTCAACACCCCAATGTAAGTGCTATCTATGAAGTAGGAGAATTTGATAAGCGTCCCTACATCGTAATGCAGTACGTTCCGGGACGTACCCTTAAAGAATTACTGGAGGGGGGACCATTAAACCTTCAGTTTGCTCTGTCAATAAGTATTCAGATTTCCGATGGACTGGCTGAAGCTCATAAACTGGATATCCTGCACCGGGATCTTAAACCAGCCAATATTATGGTTACTGACGGAGGACTGGTTAAAATCCTTGATTTTGGACTTGCCAAGCGGCTCGGGACCCCCGAGATAAATACGGAGGAAGAAGAGACTCCTGATTTTAAAAATGGAAATCAGGAACAATTATCCTCCCGTTTTGGGACAACCGCCTATATGGCCCCCGAACAGTTTATAACCCTGCGTAGCAGTAAACAATCAGATATTTTTTCGCTGGGAATCATATTATATGAAATTATTACCGGGGAACACCCTTTTCTGATCGGTGATCGTACTGATGAGATGCTTATCGTCCAATCTATACGCTCAAGAAAACCTGCACCTCCCCAAGAGCATCGGCCGGAAATTCCGGATACGTTAAATAATCTCATTATGCAGGCCATCGACAAGCAACCTACCAATCGGTTTGAGTCAGTCACGGCCCTCCATGAAGGACTTAAAACACTCATGAAAAGCATGGAGTTTGAGAAGGGAATGATTCCGGGTGAAAGCTCTGCTTTACTTCCCTCGCCCTCTTCTCCACAAACGAAAAGTTCAAAAAGCAGAGATAAGAAAAGCACGGGCATCTTTTCTATGTTTACGGAATTCTTCCTTCAAAAAGATCGCAAGGAAATTTCCGAAAATTCTATTGCGGTCCTACCCTTTAAACAGGTAGAAGAAAACGGCCATACCCGTTACTTTGGATTGGCAATGGCCGATGCCATAGCAACACGACTATCACAAAATTCTTCCGTAGTAATTCGTCCACCGGGCACATTCCTTTCTCTTTCAGATCAAACTATTGATGAAATTGAAGCAGGACACAAACTTCAGACCGAATATGTATTAACCGGCTCATTTTTCAGTGATGATGATGGGTTTACCCTTAACTGGCAACTTCTGGAAGTAAACTCACAGAGCATAAAAGCCGGAGATAC
This sequence comes from uncultured Balneolaceae bacterium, assembly GCA_964468695.1. Classification (GTDB taxonomy): domain Bacteria; phylum Bacteroidota; class Rhodothermia; order Balneolales; family Balneolaceae; genus Fodinibius. The sequence goes on from CAYXVW010000057.1 coordinate 6,025, forward strand.
CATCTCTGTTCCCTCTTTTGATCTGGTAAAAGTACAAAGCGAGATAACAGATGCTGTATTTGATACGCTCTTTAGTCTTGGCAAGCTGGAAAAGAACCACAAGAAAACTTCGCTCGATAATCTTCCTATTGATTTGTCAGAGCAATACCTGGAAGCACAAGCGCTTTTGTCCCGCTTTTTATGGGGCTCCAATAATCCTAAAGATCTACAAGAAGGTAAAGAAAAGTTTGAGGAGGTCCTCGACCAGGCCCCCAACTTTGCGGCAGCTCACGCCGGACTCGGCAGAACCCACCTGAATTATGTAACCAATGGCTTTGGCGGTCCAACTCATTTCATGAAGGCCCAGCGCCATCTTGAAAAAGCTCTTGAACTGGATCCGGATAATGTGGAAGCCAAACTTCAACGCGCGTATACCTATTTATGGAGAGGGGAAAAAGAGCAAGCGCGCCGCGATATTCAGTACCTGCTTAATCATCATAGCAATAACTCTGAAGTTTTTTTAGGAGCTGGTATTATTATCCAACTGGAGGGGCTTCACCGAGAAGCGCTTCGCCTGCTGGGGATGGCCCTGCAAGATAATCCCGCTGCCGCTACACAGATATACAATCGCCGGGCTCGCTTAAACCACTATTTGGGTCAGATGGATTTGGCTTGGCTGGAGGTCAATAAGGGACTCACTCTCGAGCCGAACCATTCATTGCTGCGCACTACGGAAGGGTATCTGTATTTCCGAGAGGGAGGATATGAAAAAGCAATTCCTATATTGGAATCTGTTATTGAAAATGAACCTAATAGACGGGTTACTTATCCAACATTGGCTATGTGTTATGTCCGGAACGGGCAGCGTGAAAAAGCGTCTGAGCTCATCACTGATGAACTTCTCAGCATCGCCTCAACAGATTGTGAAATGGCCCATCGACTGGCAACTTATTGCGTGGTGGACGGAAATACTTCCGAAGCGCTGCACTGGCTCCGTAAGGCGATTTACCTGGGCTATGAAAATTATCCATGGATTGCCGAAAATCCCGCTTGGGAAACGCTCCACGATAATGAAGAGTTTAATGATATTCTCTCCGATCTGGAACGCGTTTACAAGCGCAACAGGGAACACTGGGAAAAATTTCTGGCCAAATTCTGGTCATAATACCAAGTTATTACAAATCCATACTTTCAATAGGTAATAAAATTCCTTTTTTTCCCGTTGCCCGTATGTATAAAGATAAAAACTTAATTTATGAAAAGTATCTCGATGACTCATACTCTTAAATATATATCGTCCTTAATCTTAGTAATTACCCTTGTTAGCTGCCAAAGTGATGACACTTCTGATCAAACGGCACAGCAGCAAGCTCCGCAACAACAACAGCAACAATCACAACAGATGCCCGGCCAAATGGGACAGCAGCAATCTGCTCCGGATGTAGACCTTTCGGAAGAAGAGGCTGAAACCTTTGCCGATGCTATCATCGCTGCTCAGAAAGTTCAGGCAGGTGCTCAACAAGAACTGGTCTCTATTATTGAAGACGAGGGACTCGATATTGAAACCTATCAGAAAATTGCCCAAGCTTCCCAACAGGGACAAGAACCAGCAGATAGCGTTATTGAAGATGGGGATATGGACAAATTTGATAGCGCAAATGAATCCATTAAAGAAGCCCAACAGGGAATTCAATCTGATGTAGCCGATGCTGTTGAAGAAGCAGGAATGGAAATGGAACGGTTCCAGGAAATTAATCGAGCCGTTCAGCAAGATCCCGAACTTCAGAAACAGATACGACAAAAACTACAGGAGAAGATGGGGGGCATGCAGCAACAGCAACAACCCCCTTCTAATCAATAAATCATATTTTTAGTTATTCTTTTCAGACCCGCTTCTATTTAGGAGCGGGTTTTTTATTTTTAACCATTTTGAAAAGATGTTTCTTATAATATACTTCTATATGGTATTTAATATTTATATACGGTTCTTAAAGAATGAATTATCACTTTAACTCTCCCCTTGGGTGGCTCGAGCTGGTTGCCTCAGGCCACGTCCTAACTGCTATTCGGTACCTCAACAATAAACCGGATTCAGTGCAGACGCCTCACCATCCGGTTTTTGAACAAGCTACCAGTCAACTTTCCAGATACTTCAATAAGGACTTGGCGCATTTTACCATATCTTTAAGTCCCAACGGAACAACGTTTCAAAAAACAGTATGGGGTGAACTTCAAAACATTCCGTTCGGTACGGCCATTACATATGGAGAGCTCGCAAAGCGGCTGGGAGATCCCAATAAAGTACGGGCAGTAGGAAGAGCAAATGGAAAAAATCCTATTCCTATTGTTATTCCCTGCCACCGGGTTATCGGTTCAGAAAAAAAGTTGATCGGCTACGCCGGGGGTATCGAGCGTAAACGGTTTCTGCTCGAACACGAAGGAGTTATTTTGCTATAACTAAAATCTTCATTGTTCTCCCCTATCGCAGGTTTATTATATTAGAGTTTCCAGAATAATAGAGAATAATATCTCCCATGAGTAATCCTATAAAATTAATTTCTACTTTTCTTCTGCTAATATTGGGATTTTCTCCTGTACTATATGCCCAGGTCCAGGAAGCCCCTGATCGTACGATGGGTGAAGGACCTTTTGATCGCCTGATCATACGCGGTGCCATTTTGATTGACGGAACCGGTTCACCACCCCGCGGACCTGTAGATGTGATTGTTGAAGGAAATAAAATAGCTTCCGTTCAGTCTGTTGGTTATCCGGGAGTACCTATTAATGAACAACAGCGCCCTAAAGCAGATGCCAACACCCATGAAATTGATGCGGAAGGCATGTATCTGCTGCCGGGCTTTATTGATATGCATGCCCACACGGGGGGATCAGCCCAGGGCACCCCTGCAGAATATGTCTATAAACTCTGGATGGCTCATGGCATTACTACTGTTCGCGAACCAGGTTCTTTTAATGGGATGAATTGGACCCTCCTCCAGCAGGAACGGAGTCAAAACAATGAAATAACAGCGCCGCGCATTTTCCCTTATATCGGTTTTGGAATGGGACACGAAGGTGAGATCACTTCTCCGGAAGAAGCCCGGCGATGGGTTCGGACCATTGCAGATGCCGGAGCCGAAGGCATTAAGTTTTTTGGAGCCTCTAAACCAGTTTATGCTGCCGCTATTGACGAAGCCAATAAACTGGGTTTGGGAACAATGACTCACCATGCCCAAACACGTGTTGTCTATAATAATGCCCTGGAATCGGCCCGACTTGGATTGACAAGCATCACCCATTGGTATGGCATTCCCGAGGCTTTGTTTACGGATCAAACCATCCAGGATTATCCTGCAGACTACAACTATAATAACGAGCAACACCGTTTCGAAGAAGCCGGCAAGCTATGGAAACAAGCAGCAGAGCCCCATAGCGAGCATTGGAATAAAGTGCTGGATGAAATGCTTAAACTTGACATCACTCTCAATCCCACATTTACAATCTATGAAGCCAGCCGCGACCTCAGTGCACAGCGCCGGGCCGAATGGCACGAAAAATACACCCTGCCCTCCCTTTGGGAATTCTATAAGCCCAATCGCAGATCACACGGCTCATACTGGATTAACTGGGGTACTGAGCAAGAAGTAAATTGGAAAGAAAACTACCAACTCTGGTTTGAATTCGTTAATGAATTTAAAAACCGTGGCGGAAGAGTCACACTGGGATCGGATGCCGGTTATATTTATAAATTGTACGGCTTTGGCTATATACAGGAAATGGAGCTTTTTCGGGAGGCCGGCTTCCATCCGCTGGAAATTTTTCAATCGGCCTCGCTTAAAGCTGCCGAGGTACTGGATATGGATGACCAGCTGGGCACTATTGAAGTTGGCAAACTGGCTGACATGGTATTAGTCGATGCCAACCCACTTAAAAACTTAAAAGTGTTATATGGTACCGGCGCCATCCAGGTAAATGAAGACAATGAGCCCACCCGCGTAGGCGGAGTTAAATATACCATCAAAGACGGTATTGTTTTTGATGCCCGACAGATGCTGCAGGATGTAGCTGAAATGGTGAAAAAGGCTAAAGCGGAAAAGAATTATGAAATCACGCAACCCGGACTGGATTATTAGACGCTATTTCCAATTTCTATTTCCATTCCCTTTTGGAAAAAGATAGCTTTTTTGAGAGTGGCCTTATATCAAGGTACTACTTGATCCTCTTACTTCCTGTTTATCAAAGGAGAAGGAAAGATCAAGTCCGTTTTCATTAGTGATATTAAGATCGGCATGTAACTGTTCTATCAGGGTATCAATAATAGTAAATCCCAGAGATTCATGTTTTTTCTCTTCAAAATCGGCGTCCAGTCCCCGGCCATTATCCTTTACTCTTACATGAATAATACTGTCGTGCTGCTTTATGGAAATAAATATCTTTCCTTCTTCCCTACCTTGAAAGGCGTGTTCGTATGCATTGGAGATAACTTCATTAAGGACAAGCGCACATGGCACGGCCTGGTTCACATTCAATGCAAAAGTATCATAGTCCAGCTGAAGCTCAATTTTTTCCCCATTAAGCGCCATCTGCTTGATATTTTCAATAAGTTCTTTTGTGTAAGGACCAAAACTTATTTTGGAAAGTGAACTGGATTCATACAATTTTTCATGTATAAGAGCCATTGTCTGGATCCGTTTCTCACTATCTGTAAGCAGCTTTATAACTTCTTTGTTATCCGTATTGAATGCCTGTAATTGCAGCATTCCCGATACCACTGCCAAGTTATTCTTAACCCGGTGATGGATTTCCTGCAGTAGTGTCTCCTTTTCTTTTAACGATTCTTTCAGCTCAATCTCAGACTTAACCCGTTCTGTAACATCCTGGGCGACAAGCTGCAAGCCTATTTGCCCATTTTCCAACTTAATAGGTACCCCTTGGAATTCTAAATACAGCTCGGTTCCATTCTTAACGGTTATCTTATACGTATGGACTTCAATCTCTTTTCCGTTAATAACATCTTTTATCCATTTTTGAGCCAACTTCCGCTCCTTCTCATCCAGAGTAATCAGATCAAAATAATTTTTGCCAATTAACTCATAGGGAGTTTTAAATCCAAGTATAGCTACTCCCGACTGATTGATATACTTAATCTTACCCTCAGGATCTAAAAGCTGAATTAAGTTCGGATCATTCTGCACCAGTGTTTCCCAACGCTGTTGACTTTCTTTCAATTTCTCTCGTGCAAGAATACGATCTATTTGTGAAGTGAGGTTTTGTACAATGCTATCAAGTAATTGCTGCTCTTCCTCCAAGAAGGGATCTTCTTTAGAAATATTCCCTGTCTCCGTGTAAACTACTTTTATTCTAAGGGGTTTATCTTTAATGCGATTGCTATCAGCCGACAACTCCCAATCTGTTTCCCGAAAGTTATCCGTTTTAAAGGTATCTCCATCAAAAGTAATAGCAGCTTCGGTAAGATCCGGATACTGCAACCCCTGAGGCAAATATTCTACCGCTTTAGCGAGAAGCTGTGTAGTATTTGAATAGTCCTGCTCGGAAAGATTCGAAATACTATACAGGCATCGTTGTTCTTTTATTCGCTCATTTAATTTCTGAAGAGTCTGTTTACGATCAGTAATATCCGTAGAAATTCCGCACAAGCAGTTTTCAAATCCCGGGACCCCTTTCAGAGGATATTTTATGGTATGATAATGTCTTATTTCATCTCCTATGGGCAGCCGCTCTTCCATTTCTATAGTTTGTCCTTTTTCCAGGACCTTTATATCATTTTCTCTAACATTTTTCAGTAGCTCATCACCAAATAGTTCTTCACCCGATTTACCAATTATTTGATCCTCGTCTAAGTCAAAGAGCTCTTTATAACTATTATTCACCAAACGCATCCGCCCTTCGGAATCTTTAACATAGATAATCGCCTCGGTTTGGTTTATAATCGCATCCAGCAGGAGCCGCTGCTGCTCTAATTCATACTCAGCTTCCTTAATTTCAGAAAGATCCATGCAGGTAC
>CAYXVW010000058.1:0-3998 GCA_964468695.1 uncultured Balneolaceae bacterium
CAATGAGTAAAAGAATAAGTACAGGAGGCATTGCTGCTTTTGTTTTAACAGCACTGCTCGTTATGCAAGGATGCCAGGATAATTCCGTAAGCAATACTGGCGACTACGACGATCCGGTATCAATTACTGGAATTCGTTACGCCAGCCCGGATTCCACAACGGATATAAAGCAGGTAGGTCCCGGAGATGTAATAGCGTTAGAAGGAAGCAACATGGATGCGGTAGCGAATGTCTATTATAATGGGTACGAGGCTACTTTTAACCCAGCACTGGCTGCTAAGTCTCATCTGGTAGTGACTATTCCAGCTGACATGCCATTTGGCGAGATGGATCCGGAAGCCTCCTATATGAATCAAATAAAGGTTTCAAATAGTGCCAGTGAAGACTCGCTGGAGTTTCCTGTATTACCCCCGCCTCCCCAAATAAATCGCATCAGTGATGAATTCGCTGAGGCAGGCAAGGAAATTACGTTAAGCGGCCAATATTTGTATCTGATAACGGAGATCATCTTTCCCGGCGATGCTGAGGCCACGAATTATCAGTCTGTTGCAGATGGCAGTTCCTTGACAGTAACCGTGCCGGAAGGGGCCACAACCGGAGAGATAAAAATGACTTCAAGTTCCGGAAATTCGACGAGCTCACCGGGTGCCCGCTTTCGTGATCCCATCGGCATGATCTGTAACTTTGATGATGTGTTTAGCTACCAGTGGTGGTCGGCTGCGCTTTCTTCGGATGCATCGCTGTACCCCGGTAATGAAGGGCAGTATGCTAGGCTTGAGGTTTCCAACCTGGCCGGGGGAGACGGTTCATGGTGGAATGGTGGCCGTTCGATTAACCTTGATCCCACACAATGGGTTGAGGGTTCAAATCTTGAAGAAAATCCTTCAAACTTTGCAGTGAAATTCGAAATTAATGTAGAAGGAGCATGGGAGCAGGGAACATTACTGATCCGGGCAGCTAATCCCTGGACCTACACCGCACGGTATGAACCGTGGAAGGGAGAAAATGGAAATATTAATTCATTCACAACGAATGGATGGCAAACGGTTCAGATACCACTCAGTGATTTTAAAACGGCCAACAGCGAAGGACTGAACGGCGCCGGTACTGCTCTGCCAAGCCTTGCTGACATGTTGCCCGATGGAGAAGCACCAGCAGCAGGAATTATGCTGGTTAATAATGGAGAAAGTGCGATCAGCCAGTTGAACATGGCCATAGATAATATTCGAGTGGTGAGGATTGCGGATTCGTAATTGGATGAATGATCATTTGGTCTTGCGAACGGGAAAACCAAGCAATCGGATAACATTTAATAAGGTTCATTACATGTGCATTATTTTTTGAAATCCCGATTTCTTGTTGTTTGGATTGCCCTGTTTATAGGCTATGGTTGTACTGATCAATCAACCGATGTTATTGGAGAAGAGAAAGCGCAGAATACAAATCCAGTTTTTGAACCGATAGAAGAGACAGTACCTGAGGGCAGTCAATCCCCTGGTTTTTTCCTGAATAGCTGGCAGCCTAAAGATATGGCTTCCCCAGCATATCAGGAGAAAACTAAGCCCGGTAAAAAACTTGATGCCCGTATACAAGTTAATTCAGAAACCATTATCGGAAAAGTACCGAATACTATTTTTGGTAATAATATTAACCCATATATCGGGGATATCCACAAGGAACAAGCTCTTATGGAGCGGGTCAGGGACCTGAAGCCGAATATCATTCGCATGCCAGGTGGAAATCTTTCAAACGTATTTTTCTGGGATGCATCGCCCGGTAACCTTCCACCGGGGGTTCCGGATCAGTTGATAGATGGAGACACAGAAGAAAAGTATGACTTAACTCCATGGTACGGGGAAGATAGCTGGTCGTTAGATCTCCAGGGCTATTATGAATTCATAGAGAAAACCAATAGTACCCCTATAATCAGTGTAAATATTGGTTATGCCCGTTATGGAAAGACAGAGAATCCGATAGAGCAGGCTGCTCATTATGCTGCAGAATGGGTCCGATACGACAATGGCCGTACTCGCTACTGGGAGCTGGGAAATGAAAATTATGGCACATGGCAGGCCGGTTATCGTATTGATACTTCCACTAACCAGAATGGACAACCAGCAGTGATTAATGGAAAGCTGTATGCAGAGATCGCGAGGGTATTTATTGATTCCATGCGGACTGCCGCTCAAGAGATTGGTTCAGAAATAAAAATAGGAGGTCAACTTATTGAACGGGCAGTCACCGAATCATGGGAGACGGAGGTCGTACGAAACTGGAACGAGCTTTTTTTCTCTGCGGGTGGCGATGTGGTAGACTATTATATTGTTCATAACTATTATACGTCTCATCAGGAAGATTCTCCACCTGCTGTTGTTTTGAACTCAGCTCAAGAAGTCACCAGTAGTATGATGAACTGGATGAACGAGACGACTAAGAAGAATGGGGCAGATATGAAGCCCATTGCACTCACCGAATGGAATATCTTTGCCACAGGCTCTAAGCAAATGGTATCGGATATTTCCGGCATCCACTCCACAATGGTGTTGGGGGAACTTATAAAATATGGATATGGACTGGCTGCTCGTTGGAATATCGCTAATGGATGGGATGATGGCAATGATCATGGAATGTTTAGCTTAGGGGAATCTCAAACCGGTACTCCAAAGTGGACGCCACGGCCGGACTTTTTTCACATGTATTATTTTCAGAAGTTTTTTGGCGATCAGATGATATGGTCGGGTACACAGGGAGATATGGCCCTTAAAAGCTATGCTTCTACCTTCACTCCGACCATATTGGATTAATCATTGTTAATACTAATACAGAATCAAAGGTTTTTGATATAGCACTGAAGAACCAAATTGCCGGCTCACGATATTACTGGTATACATTGAAAGGCGGAGAAAGTTCGGGGCCTTATTCACGCAAGGTTTATGTAAACGGGGTATGGCCTTCTGGAGCTGCCGGTGGTCCCGCTGACTATAAAGAGATTAAACCTTATTCAGCTGTTACAGGAGGCAATCAGGGAATAAAGTTAGAAGCGCCTCCGCGATCCGTCATTTATGTTCTTCTGGAAGGTTAACCAGCAAGGGTTGAGCTCAAGCGATATCATTAAAGATGTGACATTAACAGAATTATTTGATTCATTAAGTTATCTGATAAGGAAGTGCTATAACACACAACTTAAATTTATTGGGGGATTTTCCGATGGATATTATAAATCGAATTGGAATACTGTTGCTCATTAGTATAATATTGCAATGTACGATGGCCATTCCGACGATGGCCCAGGAGACTGTTTCTGATGATAAGTTGTTGGAACTTTACGAAAATCTGCGGGTAGCTGATGTTTCCGACGGCATGGATATGGTAGGATTACCAGATGTTGGGTTAATGAATCAAGAAATTGAAGCCTTATGGAAAAATATTGACGATTTTTCCCATATTGCTCGGGGGATTGCCGTAACCGCCCGCTACGTTCCAACTAACAAAGTAGTAAAGAATCCGATGGACAAAGAAGAATTTCAGCAATGGGAGGGGGAGTGGTATTCCAATATATCTCCGGAACCATTTGTGGACTCCCTGAAAGAGGGAAGTATATTGGTAATTGATGCGCGCGGAGATGGGGATACCGGTACGATGGGGTCCTATAATGGCTTGCTGTGGAAAAGTATGGGCACCCGGGCTGTTATTTCAAATGGGGCAGTTCGCGATACTGATGAGATTATAAAGCAAAAGATTCCGGTTTATCTTGACCATGCAAATAGAGGACGGGGTATTCGTCCGGGAAGAAATGAGATAGAGTCGGTTAATGCCACTGTAGTAGTGGGAGGAGTACAGGTAAATCCCGGTGATGTGATAGTAGCCGATGGTGATGGTGTTATTGTAGTACCCCGACAGCATGCACGGGAAGTAGCCGAATATGCCCATGAAATTTTGAAGAGCGACAAGGAGGCGCGCAGAGCCCTTTATGAGGAATTGGGAATTCCTCTTGATGA
>CAYXVW010000058.1:4098-11941 GCA_964468695.1 uncultured Balneolaceae bacterium
GCGACAAGGAGGCGCGCAGAGCCCTTTATGAGGAATTGGGAATTCCTCTTGATGAAACAGTTAAAGGGAATAATTAGCTAAATTAAGATTTAACCGGTCACCCAGACCAGAATTACAAGACTCTCTCAATCCTCCTACATTGTCCCTTTGAAGCTGATAATATAGGAAAAATCCATTGTGGAACTGCTTATTGGCGGGAAAGCGAGTCCGGGCGATATGATGGTTGCACTATTCATCTGATTTGATTTATCCAGCCAGTTGTGTATAGATTACAGGTCGATCTTCCTGATTGGCTTCGCGCAGGCAGACCTAAAACAGCCATACTTTTTATTTTAGTTCTTTATCTCTCAGGTTAAATTATGAAGATTCCCTGTGGTTGACACTCACTGGGATTAGGCTAAGGACTCCTTCCTGTTGGTTGGGATTAGCAAGAATTTCCTTCATTTTTTCCATCGTAACCATTCCCAGAGACTCGTAATCTGTATGAATAGAAGAGATAGTTGGACTGTATCTCCTGCATATAGGAAGATCATCATAACCGATAAGTGCAAAATCGTCGGGTATCTTATAACCGTTGGCCAGCGCCTCTTTCAGAAAGCCGTGTGCCATATCATCATTACAGGCAAAAATAGCTTCGGGTGCATTTTCGGTTTTATGAAAGGCTTCGAATGCCTTTTGGCCGGACTCAAAGGAATAATCTCCCTGGTATTCCCAGCAAAACTCCATTTTTGTATTTTGATACAGGTAATCTCTGAAGCCATTGAATCTATACCGGGCTTCCGGTTTTTTAAAAGGCCCTTTGACAATTCCACACTGTTTATATCCCTGCTTGCTAAAATGTTCACCTGCTAAAAATCCTCCACTGTAGCCGTCAAAGGTTACCGTTGATAAGACGGGATTTTCAATGAGGGCGTTAGAAATGATAGGAAAGTTTTCCGGTAATTCATCCCGAAGCGTTTGGTAATGCTTCTTTTTGAATTCAGGGGCAAAAAGTACTATACCTTCATATTTTTCACCGCTTAATTCCTTGAGAATTCGAACAACATCCTCAAAAGGTTTATCCAAATTCATCAGGGAAAGTTGAGCATCATTTTTTTTCGCAGCCTGACTCATTCCCTTGAACATTGAAGAGTAAAACTCTCCTTCATAAAATCTTGTCAGAACGTGGCATATTTTTAGGGAGTTTACAATTTTATCTCCATTAATAGTATGATAAATAGGATATTTAAGGCGCTTAGCCGTCTGATATATTTCTCTGCGGGCTTGTTTGCTAATTTTATCAGATCCATTTAACACCCTTGATACAGTAGAAATAGAATATCCAGTTTCTTCAGCAATATCTTTTAAAGTAACCTTCAATGTATCATTGTTTAGAGTTTAATATCTGTTAATTGTAATAATCACACATATAATACAATAACTATCTCATTTTTGAATATTTCAAATAATTTTCAATTAAATATAAAAATATTGCATTGATTTGCATTTCTATAATTTATTTTTTGGTAAAAAAAGCTCAACAGATGTAAATGATTCGAATAAATGGGATATTTTCCTATTATAGGGCAGGCAAATCTGAATCGGCTTGATAATAATAAAAAAATTAGGTTTTAAAAGGGAAGTACTAAATATCATTCAGTTTGTTAGTTGATAATTGGTAAATAAGCATTTTAGCAAAAGGATCGATCTGTATTAAAATTGTATCTATGGGGTTAGAAGTTTTTCAAATCAAGTTTAATGCTCTGATATATATGAGCATCCTACTAGTATTTATTGGTTGCCATTCCGCTGATGAAGAGTCTCGATTCAGAAGTATTAGTTCTTCGGAAAGCAATATTACATTTGCCAATGAGGTTGAGCAGAGCTTAGACTTCAACATGATAAACTATCTCTATTTTTATGACGGGGCCGGAGTTTCCATAGGAGATATCAATAATGACGGATTGCCTGATATTTATTTTACTGCGAACATGGGCTCTAACAAACTCTATTTAAATAAAGGAAATTTTGAATTTATAGATATTACGGATAAAGCCGGGGTAGAGGGAACGGGTAATTGGACGACCGGCACTACCATGGTCGACATAAATGGGGATGGATTGCTTGATGTTTATGTGTGTAATGTGCACTATCGGTCAAAACAGGGACGAAACCAGCTGTTTATAAATAACGGGGATTCTACATTTACTGAGCGCGCTGCCGAATATGGCCTTGACTTTAGGGGGTATTCAAAGCAGGCCGTATTTTTCGATATGGACCGGGACGGGGATTTGGATATGTATCTTTTGAATCATGCGATACATAATGAAAACTCATTTAAGCCTGCTGAACAGCGTAAGATTAGCAGTGAAAAAGAGGGGGATCGCCTGTATAGAAATGATAATGGTAATTTTACAGATGTAACTACAGACGCAGGGATATATAACAGCGGAATGGGATATGGTTTGGATGTGACCGTAAGTGATCTTAATGGAAATAATTATCCCGATATATATGTATCCAACGATTTTCATGAGAATGATTACCTGTATTTGAATCAAAAAGACGGAACATTTAAAGAGGTTCTGGAACGGAGCACCGCCCATATCAGTCGGGCATCCATGGGCAATGATATAGCTGATATTAACAATGATCTAAAGCCTGATATAGCCGTCGTGGATATGCTTCCCTCAACAGAAGAGTGGCATAAGAAGGCGGTAAGCAGTGAACCTTATGAGGTATATGCTGCCCAAAGAGATTTCGGCTACCATCCGCAGCTCATCCGAAATACGTTGCAATTAAATGTCGGCAGGGATAGTGCCTCTGTTCCAGTTTATACCGATATTGCCCCGATGGCCGGGGTTCATGCTACCGACTGGAGCTGGTCTGCATTGCTCTTCGATATGGATAATGACGGACGAAAAGATCTTTTTGTTTCAAATGGTATCTATCGCCGTCCCAATGATAAAGATTATCTATCGTTAATACGCAGTGATGGTATACAGCAGTCACTAGAAAAGGGCATAACGGAACGGAATATTGTTGTGATTGATAGTATGCCGCACCTTAAAATTCCAAATGCGGCTTTTCGAAATGAGGATTCGCTTACCTTTTCATATCAAACAGAAGATTGGGGATTTAATACTCCTAGTTATTCAAACGGAGCAGCTTATGGGGATCTGGATAATGATGGCGACCTTGATTTAGTGATCAATAACGTAAATAGTGAAGCTTCGATCTATCGAAATATGACGAGTGAAAAAGATAGCACCAATTATCTTACCGTTTCTATTAAGGGGGAAGGGGACAATTCCCTAGGGATAGGCAGTAAGGGAATTGTTTATACAGGAGATAATCACCAGCTTGCAGAATTGTTCCCCACACGGGGATTCCAGTCTTCTGTGGATCCACGTCTGTTTTTTGGTCTTGGAGACATCAATGAAGTTGATAGTTTGAAAATTGTATGGCCTGACGGCAAGGAGACGATTATGGAAAATATTGCGCCAAATCAACAGCTGACTATCGATGAAAGTGAAGTGCCGGAGGATCAACCATCAACTTCAACCACAGTTGATAGTTCTTCGTCGTATTTGTCAGAAGTTCCGAGCCCCCTCGAACCCTCTTATCGTCACCTTGAGAATGATTTTAACGGATTTAACGCACAGCCATTGATGCCCTATCAACTTTCACAAATGGGTCCCCCGATTGCAGCGGGTGATATTAACGGCAATGGGCTAGAGGATTTGTATATAGGAGGAGCTGCCGGCCAAAGTGGAGTTTTCTATATCCAGCAAGATGAAGGAGAATTTACGAGAAAAGAGACAGAAGTCTTTGAGAATCACGCTTTTTTTGAAGATACCGACGCCGTATTTTTTGATGCAAATAATGACAGGGTACTGGATTTATATGTGGTAAGCGGTGGGAATGAAGAGCAAAAAAATAACGAACAATTATACGATCGGCTGTATATAAATGATGGATCCGGAAATTTTGTGCATAAAACTGATGCCTTGCCCGATTTTAAAGCTAACGGTTCGGTAGTGCTTTCCCTCGATTATGATAAGGACGGAGACAGTGATCTGTTTGTAGGTAGTCGTTCTGTTCCCAAAAGCTATGGCGCTACTCCGAATAGCTATCTGCTTGAAAATAATGGCAAAGGTACCTTTCGGGATGTTACTGATGAGGCTGGACCGGGGTTAGGCGAGGCTGGGATGATAAGTGATGCCCGGATAGCCGATATAACTGGTAACGGCAGGGAAGATATTATTGTAGCGGGAGACTGGATGCCTGTTGTTATCTTCCAAAATAACGGAGGTGTTTTTGAAAGATTTCAAGGTTTTGAGTCTGATATCGGATTATGGCAGAGTCTCGATATTGCTGACATTGATGGGGATGGAGATTTAGATATCCTGGCGGGTAATATGGGGCTAAATACCACACTGACTGCTTCTGACGAGGAGCCTTTGGTTATGTATACGGATGATTTTAACGGTGACGGATATACAGATCCGGTTATAGGACAGACTAAACAGGATCGAGTATTTCCCATTGCTTCTCGTGATCATCTTCTTGCTCCTTTTAATTTCCTGCATTCCAAGTTTCCGAGATACGAATCGTATGCCAATAAAACACTGGCTGAAATTTTTGGGGATCAACGATTGCAGAAAGCAGAAAAAAAGGCCGTTACTAATTTAGCTTCGGTTTATTTTGAGAATAGAGAAAACGGGAATTTTAAGATGCATCTGTTTCCCCGAACTATTCAGACTGCCCCGGTTTTTGCCTTTCATATCGAAGATCTTGACCAAGATGGCTTTACTGATATTCTTGCGGGGGGGAACTTATATTCCGTTCTTCCTCTCTACGGGGGACAATATGACGCCAGCTACGGATGGTTGCTCAAGGGCACAGCAGGAAATTCATTTGAAGCATTAACACCGAATGAAAGTGGGATATTACTGAGGGGAGAAGTACGGGAAATACTCAGTATAGATATTGGAGATAATGAAAGATTAATAGTAGTTGGGAGGAATGACGAATCTCCTGTTTTCTTTAAATAATTTAATATCTTAATCCTTATTATTAATACATCACATTTAAATTTTTAGCACCAGATAACGATAAGATGATGCGCAATTTAGTTTCAAAGAAAAGTATCTCAATACGCTGGATTTATCCTGTTATCCTGGGAGTTCTCTTCAGCGCTTGTACTTCAACGCCACCATCTAAGCCGGATGTAGAGTCTGATGAATATCGCCAGGCAGTTTCAGATTTTTATGTCAGCCTGACGGCCATGCAGTCAGATCAAGTCCCTTTTGCGGTTGAGAAGATGGACTCTGTTGCCACGGTATATCCAGCAGAACCTGCAGCATGGGCGAATCTGGGAGTTTATGCAATGCGTCAGGGTGATTTTGAAGGTGCAACTGAGAAATTAAATGAGGCTTTAAAGCGTAGTTCAGAGGATGCAGATATTCAGTTTTTGGCAGGTATTTTAGAGAGTAGAAAAGGAAATATTGAGGCTTCATTGGAACATTTGCGGGAAGCCGCCCGTCTTGATTCCACGAATGGGCGAATACTTTTTGCCCTGGCTGAAGAGCTGGAACGACAGGATTCAGAAGAAAATGCACAGGAAATCCTTAAATTGCTTGATCAAATATTGGAAGAACATCCGGAGAATCTGGCCGTACTGCTGGAAAAAATACGTACTGCAGCGAAGAGCCAGAACCAGGCAGTCATGGAACAAGCACTAGCGAAGATTGAAGAAAATGCATCGAGCTGGCCTGAACAAATACAAAAGCAATTTGCCGAACATAAATCTGAAATCCTTGACAAGGAAGGCAGCAATATAACATTTGAACTGGCTTTTTTGAGGAACACCTTAAGTCAACTTCCCCGCTTCCAGCATGATGTTGAAGAAGTAGAACTGCCCACCAACCAGGTTGGGTTTCTGATTACCGAGTTTAGATGGTTGCCCAAAGCAGATCATATAGCTGCTCCCATAGATAAACAGTTGACTTTTACAGCAGTTGATACTGTGGCGGGGCAGCCGGCACAACTGTATAAATCTATATCGCTGGCTGATGAAGAGCAGGCAAGCACAATAAGAATTAACGGTACTGAGGCCACGATCAATGATAGTATATCAATATCTTTTCCGGGAGACTCGGGTGCCGATCAATTACCACCTGCTTCTGTAACATCTATTGATTATAACTATGACTTTCTAAGTGATTTTGTCTTAGCCGGACCAGCGGGACTTAAAATTTATCGTCAGGAGGAAGACTCTTCCTTTACCGATGCTACAAGTACACTGGGAATACCATCCAAAGTGATTAACCAATCCTATTATGGTTCCTGGGTGATGGATATTGAGCTGGATGGGGATTTGGATTTACTGCTTTCGGCAATGGACGGTTCATCTGTGCTGTTAAGAAATAATGGAGATGATACCTTTGAAGTACAATCGTATTTTGAGAAATCAGAACATATACGCAATGTTTTATGGGCAGACTTTGACCGCGATGGTGATCCGGATGTGATTACCCTCAGCCAAAACGGGGAGCTTCATTTTTATCGAAATGAAAGAGCCGGAGAATATCATTTAGACCAGTCCTTTGATATAGAGAATACGGTTCAAAGCATCAGCTTTGGAGATTTGAACAGTGACGGAGTATTTGAAATAATAAGCCTCCAGTCAGATCAGATTGTGAGTACCAGCTATGTTGATTCTACAGATGGATGGGTTACAGAACCGCTTATTTCACTTGCAGATAGTGTAAAAACAGAAGACACAATGCCTCAATTGCATCTGGCAGATTTAGACAACAACGGGGCACTAGATCTGCTGTTGACAAGTGACCAGAAAACCCGGTATTGGCTTAGCGATGAGAACGTGGAGTTATCTTCTGAGGCTACAGCCATATCAGGCTATACATATAGTGTTTCGGATTTAGATGGAGATAGCCGCCTCGACCTTCTGGGCTTAGGTGAAGAGAATCAGAGTTTGGCTCTTAAAAATAGCGGAAATAGTGATTATAAGGGTCGAATACTACAGCCTCGCGTAGCACGGCAGTCGGGCGATCGGCGTATCAACTCTTTTGGAATAGGAGGAGAGGTTGAAAGCCGTTCGGGACTGCAATACATAAAACAACCAATTACCCAGCCATGGGTACACTTGGGATTGGGGAATTACGAAGAAGCAGAGGTCGTCCGGGTTAATTGGCCCAATGGTACAACACAGGCAGAATTTGCAGAGTTAGGATTTGATTCCCAAATATTAAATGAACAGATTTTAAAAGGTTCGTGTCCATGGATAATGACTTATAATGGGGAACAGATGCAATTTGTAACGGATTTTTTATGGCGTACGGCCCTGGGACTTCGTATCAACAGGCAGGGAGTTAGCCAGGTAATCCATAGTATAGATTGGATAAAGATTGAAGATAATCAGTTGAAACCCAGAGACGGATATTATGATATTCGCATTACCGCAGATTTATGGGAGACTCACTTTTTTGATCATGTCTCACTGATGGCGGTGGATCATCCTGAAGATATTGAAGTGTTTGTGGATGAACGATTCAAGCTCCCACCACCTGAGCAGAAGTTATATCCTATCCGGGATATAGCACCGGTTCAGGCAGCAACGGATTGGAACGATAATGACGTGACAGCTAAGGTCAGAGAAAAAGAGGGCGAATATGTTGATGATTTGCCGCTTACTTCTTACCAGGGTGTAACTGAAGAACATTATCTTGAGGTGGATTTGGGGCAGGAGGTACCTACCGAAGAGAAGATTAAGCTCATCGCTGCAGGCTGGGTCTATCCAACAGATACGTCTATCAATATTGCAATTAGCCAGAATGAA
>CAYXVW010000059.1:0-11934 GCA_964468695.1 uncultured Balneolaceae bacterium
CGCCGATGATATCACTTGGATTGCCTTGACCGCCACAGCTACGCCAGAGGTTCGAACTGATATTCAGGATAATCTTGAACTCAGTGATCCGGTAGTAGTATCCAAAGGATTTGATCGGCCCAATCTAAAATGGTGGGTTTTATCATCCGAACAGAAAGACAAAAAATTATTGACTGCTGTTCGAAAAGCTTCTGGTACAGGGTCGGGGCTGATTTATGCGGGTACCCGGAGAAATTGCGAAGAACTTTCAGCGAAGATTCAAAAGCAATTGGGTATTGAGACGAAGCCTTATCATGCAGGAAAAGAAACGGGCGACCGGGAACGAATCCAACAGCGTTGGGTCGAAGGAAACCTTCCGCTAGTGGTTGCAACAAATGCTTTTGGAATGGGAATTGACAAGGCAGATTGCCGCTATGTTATTCATTACGAAATGCCTTATTCTCTCGAAGCCTATTATCAACAGGCGGGACGTGCGGGCAGAGACGGGAAGGAGAGTTTTCCGCTGCTTCTTTTTAAGCCCTCCGATCTAAGAATCGCAGAGAAACGAATAAAAGATTCTTATCCTGAGCGAGAACAACTTCAGCGTGTTTATGATGCCCTTTGCGATACACTAAATCTGGCTGTAGGTTCAGAAATGGAGACTGCTGAAGAATTGTCCATCGATTTGCTGGCCAGGCGGGCGGGATTTTCAAAGCGCATTATCCGATCGGCACTTAATGTGCTCAACCACTTGGGAATTATTGAGTTAATAGAACATATCGTTCCCAGGATAGGGGTACATTTTGTAGCCAATAGGGATTATATACGTGAACTGATCAATAAGTCTGAGAATGAACGCAAGAGCTTCTTCCTGGATACACTTCTCCGACAATTCGGGGGAGAAGCTTTTGCCGAAATGAAATACCTCGATTTCGATTATGTACGAGAGAAATTAAATGTTTCGCCGAATGCTGTAAAAAAAGGATTGCAGGTATTACAGGATCATGATCAGATATTGCGATTCCACTCCAGGGGAGATCTTCCGCTTGTAAAACTATTGGAGGAACGACAATCTGTTCTTCGATTAAGCAAAAAGGAGTTGGAGCAGCATCGAAACACGCTGCTAAAAAAACTGGAATATATGCAGGGTTATATTGAAACAGAGGGTTGTCGGGAGGTTTATATCCGTCAATATTTTGGGGAAGATCAGGTGACTCCCTGCGGACACTGCGATAATTGTTTGGGCAACGAAAATGAAAAAGAAGTTCAGTTCATGGATTCTGACCTGTTGAGCATTAAGCAGGCGCTGAGCAAAGGAGGTAAAACAATTCCGCATCTTTGTCGGCAATTTGGATGGAGTCGTTCACGGGTAAAAAAATCCCTTAGCTATCTGATCAGAGAGGAAAAAGTAAAGGTTAACGAAGAGAAATATATTTGGGCAAATAGCACAGAGAATTAAGGATATCTGGGCCTGTTTGTTCGTGCAGTGTCTTCTACCTGGTCCATTTGCAGCCGTTCAATGGCCTCATCAATACGCTCTTTTTGTTCTTTGGGAAATTTCTGGTAGTAGATATGACTGTCCCAAAAGGTATTAGCAGAGACTCCATACTCTTCGAAGACTTTATCCCTCAGCGAATCGGCATATAAACTGTCGATGTGTCCTGTGTCTTCATAAGACCGAACTAACTGCATTTCAACAAGGAGCGAAATGTATTTGTCTTCCGGAACAAGTTGGTCCGGCCGTTGAGGAGAATCTTCGCACGCAACAGTGAATAACAAAAATATAATAACTCCCACCAAATGCTTTCTATCCATCTTATTGCTCGTCCGGGTGTTTGGGATTAAGAGGTCGCATGGTAATATCGTTGATCAGGAAATTATCAGGCGTTTCCAGAACATGAATGAGTACTTCTGCGACATCCTCCGGCTGCATCATATTGGAATGTGACTCGGAATCGGCATCGCTGAAAAACTTGGTCTGGATAGAACCGGGATAGAAGCAGGTGACTTTGATGCCATCATAGCGTACTTCTTTAAAGAGTGATTCGCTGAATCCACGGACTCCAAATTTTGAAGCATTATACCCGCTTAGTTGCGGATTGCCAATTTTACCGGCAATAGAGGCAATGTTCACAATATGACAATGGTTCTTATTTTCTTTCATCAAGGGAACAATTTGCCGACACATATAAAATACTCCCGACAGATTGGTTTTAATCATGGTTTCCCAATCATCAAGCGGAAGCTTGTCGACATCTCCGAATCGGCCAAGTCCGGCATTATTAATCAGGATTTCAGGACGGTGATCCGTATTGAAGGTAGTATCAATCCATTGCTGTATTTAATCGTGGTCAGTGATATCCATTGTGACGGGAATGAACGAATCGCCCAGATGTACCTGGAGCTGATTAAGCTTATCGGTACTGCGGGCCAGTCCATAAACCTTAGCTCCTTTGTCAATTAGAGCTTTACTGAACGAGGCACCGATTCCACTACTTGCGCCGGTAACTATGGCTGTTTTTGATGCAATGTCCATATAACTAATTATTTTGAATTTTTATTCAGACTATTACTCAAGCAGTATCGGGATGGAAATCATTCCGAAAGATGTTCTTGTATAAGGGCGTTAACCATATCAAGAGCTATTTTATTTTCACCTCCGCGGGGTATAATAATATCGGCATATCGCTTGCTGGGTTCCACAAACTCGAGATGCATGGGCCTGACAAACTTTTGATATTGATTGAGAACATTATCCAACTCGCGTTCACGTTCTATAATATCTCGTTTAATGCGACGTAAAAGACGGATATCATCATCGGTATCAACATACAGTTTGATATCCATTTGGTCGCGGAGCTCTTTTTCATTAAAAATAAGGATGCCATCAATGAGAATGACTTTTTTGGCATTTACCTGCCGGGTTTCTTCTTTCCGGATATGCCGGGTAAAGTCATAGATTGGAACCTCAACCTGATAACCGTTTTTGAGTGCCTTGATATGACGGATCATCAGCTCAGTTTCCAAAGAAGAAGGGTGGTCAAAATTTTGTTTGGTTCGTTCTTCAAAGGATAGATGTTTGAGATCCCTGTAATAGGAGTCGTGTTGTAAAAGAAGGATATTGTCTTCACCAATGCTATCCATAATATGTCGGACAACGGTTGTCTTGCCCGATCCACTTCCTCCCGCTACGCCAATAATCAGTGGTTCCAAAAGAAGCTGCTATTTGGTTAAAGGTTGGTTATTATTTTCTTCTGATTGTTCTTTGTAATTGCGAATGGCCCGAAAAATAGCTGAAGCAACAATATTTTGTCCATATTCTGAGGTAAGATATTTGGCCTCATTGGGATTGCTTATAAATCCGGTTTCTACAAGTACAGCTGGCATAGAGGCATGATAGAGTACCACGAATCGCGCTTGCTTAACGCCTCGTGAGTGTCGTTGTGCACGCTCATCAAACTGATGTTCTAACATGCCCGCAATGCGTTCACTGGTTGAAAGGTATCCGCTGTTTGCTAATTCATAAATCAGAAGTTCTTCCTGGCTGAGTTCTTTACGTTCTGTATTACTGTCTGCGCGAACTACTGTATTTTCACGTTTCATAACCTCGAGCGCGGATTGAGTGCGCTCGAGCCCTAAAAAATAAATTTCTGATCCATAGGGTCTTCGTGAGCTATGGGCATTACAGTGAATGGAGACAAATAGATCACCTTCATGACGATTGGCAATACTTCCGCGTTCTTCAAGTGCAATGAAACGGTCATCTTCGCGGGTATAAATAACTTCAACATCCGGTAAATTTTCGTTGATATATCCCCCTACTTTTTTTGCGATGCTCAGTACAATATCCTTTTCCCGGACGTTATTATATCCTATTGCTCCTGTATCATGTCCGCCGTGACCGGGATCAAGCACAACGCGATCAAACTTCATTTTGCTCTTAACGCGATCATAGTCCCCATTTTCAGGAATATTATCTTCGGTTTCTCCTTCCGGAATTTCCGGTAGTTCACTGGGAGGAAGACCATTGGAAGACCATTCGACCGGACCTACTTTTTGAGTCCGCTGAACAATTGCATCTTCATCGATCCTGGTTAATCCCAACAAGAGGTCATTAGTTTGTCCATCGGGATAGGCGGCCACCTCATAAAAAGCCTTTTGCTTAAGCTGAATATCAATGCCAATGCCATTAGGTATCCGGGAAAACTGAGCTTCATTAATGATAGGGGAGTGCGTAGGAACAGCAATATTTTCGGAATGAACTCCGGAATCAAAAAGCGCATATTGGATATGATCGGGAGAGGGATGATATACCCGAAAAGAATCGGCTTCCTGCCGTTTATGTAGCCTAATAACGTATCCTTTCCCGTCACTTCGTTCGGAAGTTGTAATATGAGTAA
Organism: uncultured Balneolaceae bacterium; assembly: GCA_964468695.1. Lineage (GTDB taxonomy): Bacteria > Bacteroidota > Rhodothermia > Balneolales > Balneolaceae > Fodinibius. The sequence goes on from CAYXVW010000059.1 coordinate 4,380, forward strand.
GGGAATTATCAGTCGCTTCCTGAGCTTGAGACATGGTATTACAGCCCGCTAAAAAAAGAAGGCTTAGCAAAACAACAACCAAGTCGCTGTAAAGGTAAGGAAGATTATTAGCTCTGACAGATGTGTGAGTCACCTTAGGTTTTAATTAGTTCCGTACTAAGATAATTTATAGTCGAATTTAAGTAATATTTCTGCAAGAATAAAAAGCATATGCAAACACTTTCATCCCTGTTAAAAGATATTTAAGCACCAATATATAATACATATTTGGTTAAACTATCAGCTTATCCTGACAGTAAAAATATAGTCGGTTCTTTATGAATAGATGGTAACGACTCCTGTTTCCATTTTTCTACTGTTTTGGAGATAATACGTTCATCGGGCAAAGTGAGATTGGTAGCCGTACAAAACCTCGTGTTACCCTTGCAGTATTGTATTACCGTTTTTATAATGTCATCGTTTCGATGTGGCGCCTCCATAAATATCTGGGTTTGGTCACTTCTCCAGGCTTTTTGCTCTAAATCCAGGATGGCTTGCTTTCTTTTATTTTCATCGATTGGCAAATAGCCGTGAAAGGTAAATTCCTGGCCGTTAAATCCTGATCCCATTAGCGCAAGTAAAATTGAAGAGGGCCCCACCAGGGGACGAACCGTTATATCGCGGGCATGAGCCATTTTAATGAGCGTAGAACCCGGATCGGCAACTACAGGACACCCTGCTTCAGACAGTAATCCCGCATCGCGCCCATTTTTAAGAGGAGACAAAAAAGAAACGATCTCTTCATCGGGAGTATTTTTATTCAGAAGCAGGAAGTCAATTTCATAATCAGGTACAGTGTCACCTACCCACTGAAGGTACCGGGTGGCCGTTTGGATATTCTCAACTATCAGCACATCCAGCTTGCGAATTATATTTAACACATAGTCGGGGATGGTATTATTTTCGGGCGTTTTGCCAAGCGTATTCGGGACCAGATAGAGTGTTCCGGTTTGAGAAGATGAATGAGATGCCATATCAATTAATCGATTCGTTCAAAAACTATTTTCTTATCTTCGCCGCGGAGTTTTTTGTTAGTATACCGGTGCACAAAAATGGCAATAATAATGAGGATTAACAGCGCAATAGCAGCCATAGCTATATTGGTCCAAACCAGGTTTTTATGCGTCTCGTAAGTCGGCATGATCACTATTTCCTGGGATGCATCCGGCTGATAGCGGACGGGAATCACCCGCATCTGCTGTAATTGTCCCGCTACTTCTACGGGTAAAGAGAGCTTTCTTTGGATTTGGTTCCCTTCTTCATCATTAAATTGCAGGACAATAAAACCATTGGTCTGAGCGGCGATCTGTTTTAATTCAAAATCAAGAACTTCTGCGGTATAGCTTTCCCCGTTTTCGTAGGTGTCTGTCAGGCTGTAATAGACCGAAACCTGATGTAAGGTCAGAAATAGAAAAGCGGCGGGAACAAGCCAGAAAAGATATAAGTACTTATAGGAATTCATTCGGTTATTCTTGTTAAGGTATGTGGAAAAGTAGATCCAGTTATAAAATGGCAGGAGTTTTAATTTACGAGATATTAAATATGAGAAATAGAAATGTTCTCAAGAATAAAAATAAGCTAATTATTGATTTGTTGAAGAGTTGTTTCCCTTAGAGCGGGGTCCCACATGAGTCGTTGTTGATAATCCTGATGCATTAAGTTACTGCTCATGTGAAACCAGAACGCTACTTGCAGGGAATCAAAAAAGACGGCCTGTCCAAAGGGTTCCCCCGAATAGGTGGAAGCCCCGTAATCAATGCCATTGAGCAAGCCTAATCTGCTGTCGTAGATAGCCCCATAGTGGTTGAAATCGCTATTGAGGCTTTGTTGCTCAAACGGCCAATCCATAATCTCCTTGACCCGCCGGGATATAGGCTGCGACAGCAATGCGTCATTTTCCAAACGAACCATAAGCTCAGATAGCTCCTGTGCCGTTGATGCTGGAAAGAGATCAAGCATATCGCGCCGTTCGCGGAATTGTATATTCAGTCCATCATTGCTTTCAAAAGTTTTAAGGACCTGTTGTCGATATAAAGAATCGGTTTGAAATTGATGAGTCTTGGCAAGAACAGTATCCTGGAAAGCCTGACGAGATAGTGTCTGCAGATGTTCAAAATTAGTTGAAAAATCTTTTCCAGTTGTTGCCGGATTAAGTGTGATATATAGTCCCGAAAAGGGCAGAGGTAAATCGGTATCGGATAACTCAAGTTTATCCATGGTATTTGAAATAGCATCCTGACCCAATCGGAAGTAAAGATAATCTGAGATTGCTAAATCGTTAAAAATGATCGCTGCTTCTACCAATTCGTGAAGGGGACCTTCATTATCGGAGGTGATAGCCCCTTTATTTTCGAGAAAATTTACCGCATCGTCATGATTGGAAGCATCAATAAATGGGACCTGGTAGACATCGGTATTTTTAATAGGGATCAGCTCTTTGGGATTGAGAGAGTCAGCTTCCACCAGCCGAGCATAGGTAGTAATAAGAAAGAAGTTCGAAAGTGTACCCATGGTGTGCTGTTCGTTACCCCGGAAATTTATGGTAGTATCCGGATTTATTGTGGATTGTGATACGACGGATACGTTCCGGGGATGCGCTGCAATATATTCCGTCAGATCTTTTAGGGAAGTCGTTTTTGAAACCCACTCCTGTCCCTCCTGAAGATCCCCACTGTTTTTGAAAAGAGTACTAAGTGCATCCAGATTAAAGCCAAATACCAGGAAAAAAACGAGGACAAGAGAGCCAATGGCTGCTCCGATAAATTTTAAAATCCGCATGTGGATAAAAGTCATTCAAGATTAAATCACAAGGAGCCAAATATACGGACTTTGTTCCCCTAAATCAGTAATGAATTAGGATAACTGACTGGCGTATTGCATCAGGATGGCACAGAAGTAGGCGGCGTATGTTCCCAATGCATAGCCCAATACGGCCAGAAGTACTCCCACTGGCGCGAGAGCCGGATGGAAAGCTGAGGCCACAATAGGAGCCGATGCAGCTCCGCCCACATTTGCCTGACTACCTACCGCAATAAAAAAGAAAGGAGCATTGATAATTTTTGCCACTATAAAGAGAATAATGACATGAATGATTATCCACATTAATCCGATAAGGAAGAAACCAGGACTTTCAAAAATAGCCAGCACGTTCATTTTCATTCCGATAGTGGCAACTAAGATATAGAGGAAAAGACTGCCTATTTTTGAAGCACCGGCTCCCTCCAGTTCGCGTGCTTTTGTAAAAGAGAGAAGGAGTCCCCCGGTAGTTGCAATAACAATAATCCAGAAAAAGCGGGAGTCGAGGCTAAGCTGGCTGAGTTGCGGGGCATTTTCAGCAATCCATGGTGCAATACCATCCGCTCCTAAATGGCCGATAGCTGTAATAACAAAGGCTACAGCCACAATACTGGTGATATCTTCCAGACTTGGAATACGGGCGATATTTTCCTGGTAGTTTTCAATCTTTTTACGGAGTCTGGTGATGGGGGTGGCATCCGCCTTAAACCAGCTGTCAATGCGTTCGGAAATGCCCGCTCCATAGAGTAAAAAGCCCAGCCAGATATTTGCGACAATGATATCAACGGTAACCATAGCCGAAAAAAGTTCATTACTGGGATCAAAGACTTCATACATAGCCGTTTGGTTAGCACCGCCGCCAATCCAGCTGCCCGCTACGGTAGAAAGTCCGCGCCAAAGTGCATCAGGTCCTGCTCCGCCTACAAGTTCCGGAGAGAAATATCCGGCTGTAATAACGGCCAGCGGTCCGCCGATAACAATACCCAGTGTACCCGCAAGAAACATAATAATGGCTTTGGGACCCAGCCCAATAATTCCTTTAAAGTCGATGCTGAGGGTAAGCAGTACCAAGCTTGCCGGCAGTAAATAGCGGGAGGCTACAAAGTACAGGTTCGATTCATCACCGGAAATGAGACCCGCGGAATTCAGGATTGAAGGGATAAAATAGCAGAGCAAGAGTGAGGGAACAAAGGTGTAAAACTTCTGCCAGAAAGGTTTTTCGCTGCTTGAGGTGATAAAAATAAGTGCTAATACAAGCAGCAGGATTCCCAAAACCACAGCATCATTTGTAAAAACAGGCGCGGCAAAAAGTGTAAACATAGGGTCAATTTTTTAAGTTGATGAAGGCTGAATCTACATTATATTAGGGGTAATCCGCAAATCGTATGAAAATCGCCTTTGAAAAGGTTATACTTACCCTTCCATTTTGAATTTTAAGATGATTAAGAAATGCTGAAATTTGCTGTAATCGGAACCGGTAAAACGGGGAGTAAGGTTGTAGAAAGTCTTGATGACCAACAGCTTGTTGGTCCTTTTAACTCCTCTAATAAACCGACAAAAAAGGCTTTGCAGGATGCAGATGCCGCGATTATTTTTGTGCCCGGATCTGCGGTTGAAGGTTTGCTGGAGCCCCTGATGGCTGCTGGTTTACCGGCCGCATGGGGAACCACAGGCTATGACTGGCCGGAAGATCTGGACACAGAATTGAGGCAGAAAGGTATTAAATGGCTGCAGGCTTCGAACTTCAGCTTGGGGATGAACATAGTGCGACGCTGTCTGAATGTAATTGGTCAAAGTTCTTCTGTTTTGCAGGATCCTTCTTTTCATATACATGAAATACATCATGTTCACAAGCAGGATGCCCCCAGTGGTACCGCCCTTTCATGGGAGAATTGGCTGGGACAGAAAGCAGAAATCACCTCGGAACGTAAAGGAGATATTAAAGGTATCCATGAACTGAAATTACAAACGGAAACAGAGTCAATCTCGTTAAAACACCGCGCCCATGACCGAAAGATTTTTGCCGAAGGGGCAATCTGGGGTGCAGAACAACTGGTGAAGTCGGATATTGAAGCCGGATTTCATGATTTTTCAACTATCTTTGATAAAGTAATGCAACAATAGCTATGAGTATAATCGACACAAAACTTTGGACAGCGTTAGTAACGCCCCTGGAGGAAAACGGAGACCTGCATCTTGATGATCTCAGATCCCTGGTTCGTAAACAGGAGGAAGCAGGTAATGGCGTGCTGGTTTTAGGAAGTACCGGTGAAGGCCTGGCAATGGGACTTGAAGATAAAAAGCAGGTGGTTAAGACCGTCTCCGAATTAGATACGGAAATCCCGATTATGGTTGGGGTGGGGGGATTCAACCACCAGAAGCAAGTTGAATGGATTGAATACTGCCAGCAATACGATGTGGATGCTTTTCTGCTTGTTACACCGCTTTATGCCAAGCCGGGACCAAAAGGGCAGGTGGAGTGGTTTAAAACGCTATTGGAAGCTTCCGATAAACCATGTATGCTCTATAATGTTCCTTCCCGAACGGGGGTAAAAATGGAACCGCTGGTACTTAAAGAACTGGCCCATCATCCAAATTTTGAAGCTGTAAAAGAAGCCAGCGGGAGTGTTGAAGATTACCAGAACTACCGCAAAAGCGCCAAGGATATTGCATTTTTTAGCGGGGATGACGGTATGTTGCCTTTCTTTGCAATGGCCGGATGTGAAGGCTTGGTTTCGGTGGTCTCCAATGTATGGCCCCAGGCTACACATCGCTACGTCGAATGGTGCTTGGATGGCAGGGGACCTGAGCTTTTACCTTTGTGGCAGGAGTGTTCGGATGTACTTTTTTCATCCCCGAACCCTATTCCGGCTAAGGTTTTGCTAAAAGAAAAGGGCTGGATATCTGCAGCAACCCTGCGTCCACCGCTTACAGGTGATGAGGTTGAAGATCTGAGCCTGTTAAAAAATGCAGATAATTTGATTGAAAACTGGTACAACGAAAATATTTTAAATAAATAAGCTTTTTAAAACAGACAGTAATAAAAATGAGTAAAGAACACTGGGAAGAAATTTTAGAACAACTGGAAAACGGTGAAGTGCGAGCTGCCGAACCCAAAGGGGATGGCTGGGAAGCAAATATTGAAGTCAAAGAAGCTATTTTAGATTCTTTTAGTGCGGGAGAAAATACCGAATATTCTGGTATTTATGATGGTTTTGTGGATAAACATAATCTTCCACCGCGACGATTTTCAGCGGATGAAAATGTGCGTTTGGTACCCGGAGGTTCCTCTGTGCGTCGGGGTGCTTATGTAGCATCAGGTGTTATTATCATGCCGCCTGCTTATGTGAATGTGGGAGCATATGTGGATGAAGGAGCAATGGTTGATAGCCATGCCTTGGTTGGATCTTGTGCGCAGGTAGGGAAAAATGTGCATCTGTCTGCTGGAGTACAGCTTGGCGGTGTTCTTGAGCCGGTAGGGCTATCGCCTGTTGTTATTGAAGATGATTGTTTTATAGGAGCAGGATCGGTTATTGTGGAAGGTATTTTGGTTAAAGAGGGAGCAGTGATTGCCCCGGGCGTTACCCTTTCCAAATCTATTCCGGTTTATGATTGTGTGAATGAGAAAGTGCTGGAAAAAGGGGCGGCCATTCCCGAACGGGCAGTCGTAATCCCTGGTACACGTCCTATGTCGGGTTCCTGGGCAGAAGAACAAGGTCTTAATATGTCATGTCCGTTAATTGTAAAGTATCGGGATGCACAGAGCGATGCCTCACTTGAACTCGAAGATGCATTACGATAATTACGTCTACTACTTTAAGATGGTAAGGGACTAAATCCCCAAAACAGTATTTGAAATGCGTATTTTAAAATTCGGCGGCACTTCTGTGGGATCAGAATCCGCCATTCGACAAGTATTAAAATTAATTGCAGAGAAACAGAAAGAAGATCGCATCCAGGTTGTTGTTTCTGCTTTTGGAGGGGTGACGAATACCCTCGAAGAAATGGTATCAGACGCTTCCGCAGGAAGGGATGAATACCGCAAACAGTTAAAAAAAGTAGAACAACGCCATGTAGATATGGTTCGAACCCTAATCGGGGTTCAGGGGCAAAGTAGCGTTCTTACAGAGCTCAAAGTGCTATTTAATGAGCTGGAAGATGTGCTCCACGGGGTTTCACTAACTCACGAGCTTACGGGTCGGACCCATGATTTTGTTTTGGGATTTGGAGAACGTCTTTCGGCATTTGTGCTCAGCGCTGCTTTACAGGAACAGGGCATAGATGCTGAATATATAGATGCAAGATCTATTATTAAGACTAATGCGGACTTTGGGAATGCCCGGGTGCTTAGTACAGAAACGACTCAAAATATTCGGGAGTATTTTGAGAACCGTAATACGGTAGGGGTGATTACCGGTTTTATCGCATCTACTGAGACAGGGGAAACGACAACGCTTGGTCGGGGTGGGTCAGACTATACCGCTTCATTAATTGGTGCCGCTCTGGATGCAGATGCCATTGAAATATGGACTGATGTTGAGGGTATTATGACGGCTGATCCCCGTCAGGTAGAACGTCATTTACCTATAAAGAAACTTTCCTATGAGGAAGCCATGGAGCTTTCTCATTTTGGGGCCGAGGTTATCTATCCCCCCACGGTTTATCCGGCTATGTCTGCCTCTATACCAATCTATATTAAGAATACTTTTAAGCCGGAATC
>CAYXVW010000060.1:0-10192 GCA_964468695.1 uncultured Balneolaceae bacterium
GTCCCGGTTCCCAATTCAAGGAAACGTCCATCGGGTTTGGAGCTGACGAGTGTACGCAACAGTGATCCTGTTTTACGTTCAGAGGGCATCATAAAGCCACTCTTTTTAGTATCCTGTTCAATGGATGTAAGGGCCTCTGGAATTTGTTGGAATGCAGTGTTTTTCATAATGAAGCTGTTAATTAAGTGCTAGCTGATGGAACATAACCCTTGTTGCTACCCCGAAATACCCTATATCGGGATAGGAATATTGGGTACTTCGGGGTAGGGAAGTTATCTATATCAGGCAAGGACCCGGGAGAAACACTATTTGGTGCCTGAGTAGATGGTGGTGGTAAACTTGGTCCGACCCATTAGGGTTGTCGCAATACTATCTTCAAAGATGGCAAGACTCAAAGACTTGCCATGTTATTTTATCTCTATCCAATCCAGGGGTAATCGTCCCAGTTCGGCTTGCGTTTTTCCAAAAAGGCATCGCGTCCTTCTTCAGCCTCGTCAGTCATATAAGCCAGACGAGTAGCCTCTCCGGAAAAGACCTGTTGTCCTACCATACCGTCATCTACCAAATTAAAGGCGTATTTGATCATCCGTATGGCAGTGGGACTTTTCTGTAGTATCTCCTGCGCCCACTGGTAGGCCGTTTCTTCCAGTTCATCGTGCGGAACCACTTCATTTACCATGCCCATCTCAAAAGCTTCCTGGGCAGAGTAGTTCCGCCCGAGGAAAAAGATTTCACGGGCTTTCTTTTGTCCCACTTGGCGCGCGAGCAGGGCAGAGCCATAACCCCCGTCGAAGCTGGCTACATCGGCATCGGTTTGTTTGAAAATAGCGTGTTCTTTACTGGCCAGGGTTAAATCACAAACCACATGGAGGCTATGCCCGCCGCCGACCGCCCAGCCGGGAACCACGGCAATAACCACCTTGCCCATGAAGCGGATGAGACGTTGCAGATCAAGTACATTGAGGCGCGGCGTACCGGCATCATCCTTGTAGCCCGCTTTCCCGCGCACGTTCTGATCGCCGCCAGAGCAAAATGCCCATTTGCCGTCTTTGGGAGAAGGTCCTTCGCCGGTAAGTAAAACCACGCCGATGTCCTGATCTTCCCGCACATTCAGAAAGGCCTCCTGCAGTTCAAAGAGGGTTTTGGGACGAAAGGCATTGCGGATTTCAGGCCGGTTAATGGCGATGCGTGCCACGCCGTTCGATTTTTTAAAAGTGATGTCGTCGTATTCTTTGACCGTTGTCCAGTTCATAATAAAGTAATAAGTCTTGAGTAGTGAGTCCTCCTACGCCAAGGCTTCGGAGGATAAATATTAAGTTGGAGATTGGGACGTGATTAATCGCGTCCGTACATAAAGGAGTTTATTTTTTTAATAAGTTCCGAGGGATTATCCAGATGGACCCGATGGCCGGCTTTAATGGATTGAAACGTAGCATTGGGAAATTGATTCTCCAAATAGCGGTTTATGCGCTGGTACTTCTCATCTGCTGAGCCGGCTATTAAAAGAACCGGTAAATCCAGTTGTTTGAGTTCATTGCAGGCCGGAGTCATTGATCCGGTACCAAATCCTCTTAGGGAGGCTGCAAGGGCACCGGGAGATTGGCCGGCCTGAATTTGGTGATACTTCTGTGTTAACGTTTCATTAGCGGATAAAGGAGACTTGAATAACTCGAGCTCTTTCCATCGGGTCAGAAAGCGTTGGAAATCGGTTTCAATTTGATCGGCTCTTTTGCTATCGGCCCTTCTTCGTTCTTTACGTTTACTCTGATCGGTAATTCCACAGGTTGTGCTTTCCAATATCAACCCTTCAAGTTCCCCGGAAGTATGAAGGGCTGTTTTTAACGCCAGTCGTCCGCCCATGCTATAGCCGTGAAGGTATAATTTATCTGCATCAAGATGATTTATAAAGGCTTTAATATCAGCTATTTGATGTTGCTCATCATAACGATGTTTTGACGTAGGCTTGGATGATTCTCCATAGCCGAGGAGATCAAGGGTCAGGGGATTACAAAAACCGCGAAGATCGGCTATCAGATGATCGAATACACGGTGATCGCCCATAAAGCCATGGAGCATCAGGAGGAAGGGGAGCCCTTCTTTTTGCTGATGCATGCAATAAGCATAATTTTGATTATTGAGTTCAATCGTTTCCATAACTAGAAATTCCAAAGTTTCTTGCGGAGCGCCATGGAAGCATCCGGATTCGTACGGCACTCGATAACTGAAAGTCCGGGATGCTGCTCCTGCCATTTCTGGAGGTCAAACTTCCATAAGGCTGAAAGATCAGAAATCTGGTGATAGTCAATACCGTATGATTGTACCAATTGCTGGATATCAGCCGATTGCGGCGTTTCGAAATACTCTTTAAAATAGTCTTTGTGCTCTTCGATCGGAAGCATTCGAAAAATGGAACCACCGCTATTATTAACCACAACAATAGTTAGGTTTTGAGTTATCATCTTATGGTTCAGCAGGGCATTCGTATCATGCAGGAATGCCAGGTCACCAATTAAAAGGATTCCTGGTTTTCGGAGGGCGGCACTCAGGCCTATGGTGGTGGAGGTCACTCCATCAATGCCGCTGGCGCCCCGGTTTAGAAATAGTGGGTGCTGGATGATATCCCGCCCAAAAAGTTGAATATCCCGCGCGGGAAATGAATTGGATACGGCAATGAAATGCTCATCCTTATATTGGGAGAGAAACTGATGAAACAGGTGTCCATCAGTTAGTTCCGCTGTTTCATTAACATTCTTTTTAAGGTAATTTCTAAAACTGTAATCTGTTTTTTGCCACCGATTTATCCACTCTTTTTTATCAGAATGATTCACTTGCTCAAAAGCAATGGGACGCCCCAGCCAGGAGAGATGTGTGCTTCCGGCAAAGGTGGCATCCTGCCAGTCAGTGGTGCTAGCAAAATGGAAATGGTGATCGGTATCCCAGTCTTGGAGTGCCTGTTCAAGGGCTTTTGAAGTAGGTTGAAAACCAAAACGAAGTATGAGATCGGGCCGCAAATTATTTCGAACATCGGAATTTTTCAGAAATCCTGCATAGCCATTGATGGCATAGTCAGATTTAACAGTTGATTCAGAAAGTACAGGACAGTCTAATTGTTTTGCCAGTCTGGCAATAGATTGTGTATCATCCTGTGGAGCAAGGGGACCGATTATGATAATTGGCCTGGAGCTGGATGCAATAGCTTTTTGAACGCCATCCGGCAAGTGATAGGTCTCCAGCCGGAATTGTGTTATGGTACTGGCGTTCACAGCTGTTTCCCTATTTTCCTGTTCCGTTTCTTTTACAAAATCCGGTGTGGGCTCCAGGGGTTTGCGGAAAGGAAAATTTAGGTGCACGGGTCCCCGTTGTTGCTGTGAAATAGCTGTCGATTGATGGGCAAGCATTCTGAGTCGTTCGAAGTCTTGGTCGCCGGTATGTGGTTCTCCCACTTCATGAAAGAAGACCGGGTAATCCCCAAATAATTTAATTTGATCGATAGCCTGATTGGCCCCCGTTGATCGTAAATGCGGCGGACGATCAGCAGTGGCAATAATAAGGGGAACGCCTGATTGGCGGGCTTCAATAACAGCCGGGTAATAATTAGATGCGGCGGTTCCGGAAGTGCAAATAAGCATCGCTGGTTTGCCCGTTGCCTTTCCAATACCCAGAGCAGTAAAAGCCGCCGATCGTTCATCTAAAATAATATGCTTTTGCAGCTTGGGATGAGCAGCCGCAGCCATGGTAAGGGGAGTGGACCGAGAACCCGGAGAAATAACCACATGCCGAACCTCGGATTTTAACAAGCTGCGAACAAAGATCGTAGCCCAGTAAAATGAAATGTTTCTTGTATCCAGATCAGTCATATTCAAAAGCCGTGAGCATGGGCCTCAATTTTAAATTGGTTTCTTCCCATTCCGATTGGGCGTCAGAGTCTGCAACAATTCCGCATCCTGCAAAAAAGTGCGCATGGGTGCCGTTTAAAAGTCCACTTCGGATGGCTACGGCAAATTCTCCGTTGCCGCTGCCATTAAGCCAGCCTATAGGACCAGCATACCATCCCCGGTCAAAATTTTCAAACTCTTTTATATGAGGGGCAGCCTCTTCCCAGGGATAGCCGCCGACGGCCGGGGTAGGATGGAGTTGTTGCAGCACCGACATAACATTAACATCAGGCTTGAGATCAGCACGGATGGGAGTATATAGGTGCTGCACATTGGAAAGCTTTTTAACTTTGGGTTGCTCCTCCCGGTAAACAGTATGTGCCAAAGATTTGAGTCGTTGTTCTATATCGCGTACTACAAATTGGTGTTCCTTCTGATTCTTTGAACTAAAAGAGAGATTCTCTGCCAAAGCCGAATCCTCTTCGGGGGTCTGTCCGCGCTGTATACTTCCCGCCAGGGCCTCGGTAAAAAGCTTACCGTCTCTAAAAGAAGCCAGTTTTTCAGGAGTAGCCCCCAAAAAGGTGTGATCTTTTTCTTGGCGAACAAGAAAACAGCTACAATTGGGATATTGCTCTCTAAGCTGGGAAATGAACCTGACAGCCGATTGTTTTGATTCGTAGGGCACGGAAATCTGCCGGGCAAGTACGATTTTTTGGAACTTCTGTTCATCAATAAAATCGATGGATCGATTTACGGAAGTTTCCCACTCTTTGTAATTGGGACTTGAGGCCGGAAGTGAAGGGTTGTTTTCAGTTTTTGAGTCTGTCACGTTGTGATTCTCCGAACTGAAAGACTGATTTTTATCCGATACATTCTCAATCTGCTGGATAATTTCTTGATGGAACTCATCGGGGTTATCAAATTCATCCAGGTGAAAGGTCAGCGTCAGAAGGGTATGCTCAGAATCTTGCACGATCAACCATTTGGGTACCACCAGGGAAGCAGCTTCAAAAGAGTTCCATAGCGGTTGCTGCATTTCATCAAAAAAAGAGAACCCCCCTAAAAACATGAGTCCCGCACAGGAATGTGGTAGAGCTGAAAAAGTTGCTGTAGAAGATATAACTTCCTGTTGCTGTTCCTGAATATCTGAAAACCGGTGAGTGCCCGAAGACGAAAGTTTTATCAGGCTTTCCCCGGCAACAATTGAAAATTGTTTTGAAGGTTGTTCCCAGTAATAACAGAAACCTTCTTGTTTATATACCGAAGACAGGAGGGAAAGGGGATCGGTATTACCAACAGGAAAAGTAAATACAGCTTGTTGTATATCCGGCTGTTGAAATAAATCTTTAATAAATTGTTTCAGGCGTTGATCAGCTTTTTGTGCTGAATCTAACGCCAATATGGGTATGGTTGATTTTAAATCGGTATCCATAAAGATTATAACTGAAGAATAACTTTCAGAACTTTCAATAAAAATTGAAAATAACTTATTCTTCCGTAAATATCATCCTTATTTCGCAGAGAGGAGCCTCAGCGGATGAATTAATTACCGGATAGCCGATAATCGGTAAGTTTAAAACTATTTGGCCTCGTCTGCCTCGTCCGATTCAAATGGATTATAAATACCGTATTCGGTGGGATCATATTCGGCCAACGCGAAGAAATGTTTCCACGCTTCTTTGCTGTTGCCATCTTCGTCAACCCAGTTTGGGTGACTTTGTTTGATGAGTCCAACGGCACGCTTGGCATATTCAATGCGTTCCTCCTCATCTTTAATGCGTGGGAGGGAGGCGATCATGCGATCCAGATTTGAACCGCAATCAAAATCTTTAGGTTTCTTTTGTTCTATAAACATGCTTTAAGGATAAAATCTATTTTTTTGTTTGCAAAGAAGATAAGACGCTTGCCCATCGAAATAAAGAGGAAATTCGGTGGATTTCCACAAAATCCCTATATTATAGAATAATTTTCTAAATAAATTGAACATTAATTTAAGCTCAGAAGTTGTCGGATGTACTATAACTCAATACTGGAAACAATCGGTAATACGCCCCTAATAAAGCTGAATAATCTAGCTGATGATCTTGAAGGGACGGTTCTTGTTAAAGTCGAATACTTTAATCCGGGCCATAGTGTAAAAGATCGTATCGGATTAAAAATGATTGAGGATGCAGAAAAAGAAGGATTGATAGAGCCCGGCGGGACCATTATTGAAGGTACTTCCGGCAATACCGGAATGGGATTAGCATTGGCTGCCGTAATCAAAGGATATGACTGCATTTTTACGACTACCGACAAGCAAAGTAAAGCAAAGCTTGATATGCTCAGAGCATTGGGAGCTGAAGTAAAAGTATGTCCCACAGATGTAGAGCCCGATGATCCCCGGAGTTATTATTCCGTAGCAAAAAGGCTGAGTGAAGAGATTCCAAACTCTTATTATCCCAATCAATACGATAATCCCAGCAATACCCAGGCCCATTATGAGACTACAGGTCCTGAAATATGGGAACAGACAGAAGGCAATGTTACTCATTATGTTGCAGGTATGGGTACTGGAGGAACAATATCAGGAACTTCAAAATACCTGAAGGAGCAAAATCAAGAGATCCAAACGATAGGAGTAGACAGTAAGGGATCAGTTTATAAAAAGTATTTTGAGACGGGCGAATTCGATAAAGATGAGATTCATCCCTATCTGACCGAGGGTATTGGAGAAGATATTATTCCCGAAAACATGGATTTTGATCTTATTGACGCAGTTATGCAGGTAAACGATGAAAATGCATTTATTACGACCCGCAAGCTGGCACAGGAAGAAGGCTTGTTTGTGGGGGGATCCTGCGGCGCAGCGGTGTATGGAGCCTTAGAGTATGCCCGTTCCGAAGATTTTGGTAAAGATGATTTGATGGTGATTATATTGCCTGATAGTGGAACCCGGTATGTATCCAAAATCTTTAACGACAAGTGGATGCAAGAAAAAGGGTTCCTGGATTAAATTATCACATCCAAAATCTATGCGCTTTATTACCCACGGTATTTTATTGATGGGGATTGGGCTCTTATTTGGGGTTTCAAATATTAATGCCCAAAATTTTGAGCGCAGTGTTGCTGTTCTTGAAATAAATGACGTGCAAATCGGTAACCCAGATCCAGCCAAGACATTATCTGTCAGGTATATGGCTGAGGTTGCCGGTATTCCGTTTGAGATTACTCAAAATTTTGAGCGAGCTACTGAACATTCAGTGGTTATTGCAACAGAGGGATTCAATGAGACAAACCTCTCCAATTCAGAACGGATTATACTTAGAAGTTATGTCGATAATGGGGGAGTACTGATATCTCCTAATTTTAAGGACTCCAATCTTTTTGATGTCTTTGGGATTCATGATGAAGAATATTCGCGTAGCCGAAAGTCGATCACTTTTGAGGTAGATAAATTTGGTCAAATTTATCAGCTATTTGATGAACCACGGGAAGAACAAGTTCCTTTGGGAAGCCAATCCACTGAAAATGTGATTTTAAGCAGGGCCTATTTTCAAGACAGCGCTGAAATTTTGGCAACGTTTAATGATGATAATCCTGCTATAACCCGCAATAGTTATGGACAGGGCTATGCGTATGCTATTGGTATCTCTTTTAGAGATGTCATTGTCAGGAATCAGCTGGGGCTGGATTTTTCGGCCAACAGGGATTATTCTAATGCTTTTGAGCCCGGCGCCGATGTCTATTCGCTTCTGTTGCGAGGTATATTGACGGAACATATTCCCTTTTTAGTATGGAAACATACTTCTCCCTCAAATACTAGCTCTTCTGTAATTCTTACGCACGATGTGGATAGTGAAAGCAGTATGAGGGTTATGAATCGATTCGCTGAATTTCAAAAAGGTCGGGGTATAACAGCCACTTATTTTATCACTACGCATTATATAAATGATGCCCTTGATGGTGACTATTACACTGCTTACAGAGATTCTATTGCAAAACTTGACGAACAAGGCCAGAACATTGGAAGCCACGCCGTAGGACATTTTCCAGATTTCGATGATCTCCCTGTTGGCAATCTGGGCGAAACTCAATCAAGCTATAATCCTTCGCACAATAACGGAGAAACCCAGGAAGCAACTTTAGCCGGAGAGCTGGAAGTTTCTAAGAGTCTTTTAAACCAGGAGGTCTCTCAGGAAATCCAGTCTTTTCGAGCACCTCACCTTTTGTTCCACGATAAACTAATTAATGTGCTTGATACCCTGGATTATGAGTTTAATTCAACCTTTTCTGCGAATAATATCATGACTTCTTTTCCCTTCACCAGCTTAGAGGACCGATCATTTTCCGGGAGAGAAACAAGGTTACTTGAAATACCACTGACTATTTCTGACGTGGTTGACGGTGGTTTTGATGGCAGTAATTATGAAAAAGTGGTGGATTTATGGTTAGAAGTAACAAAAAAATATAATTCAAACTCTTCACCGACCTTTTTATTAATACATCCAAACAGGGATTATAAGTTAAGGGCTCTAAAGGAGTACTTGGATCAATTACCTCCGGATGTTGGTATAGAATCCATTAAGTCCTTTGGACAATTCTGGAACCAAAGAAATAAAGTTCGTTTTGAAAGTCATCTAGAAGACAATACACTCAATATCCATTTGTTAAACGAAATCCCGGATTTTAACAGAATTTCATTTAAGATAGATAATGGGCTGGAGTTGGATGCAGTGCATGTGTACGGTGCAGAAGATAATCAATTATCACTTCAATCTGAGCAATCAGATAATGGCTCCCTTATAATTTACACAATGCAAGAATCAGACGAGACTTCCGGGTCTGATACATTGCCAAAACCGGTTGTTTTATACCCAAATTATCCCAATCCTTTTAGTAATACAACCACGATACCTTACGACTTAAAAGAAGATTCGAATGTTACTTTGGAAATATATACCATACTGGGAGAGAAAATAGTGGTGTTAGTTGATGAAGATCAGGTAAAAGGACCACATTGGGTAGATTTTAATGCAGAAAATCTTTCAAGTGGCATATATTTATATAAGCTTAAAGTAAATTCATACGTAGAAACCGGAAAGCTAACTTTAATTAAATAGATATTGATATGTCTGACAAAAGCAGTAACCTGAAAAAAGGTCAGATAGAAATAGAATTGCCCGAAGAAGAGGCAAGTGGAACGTATTCCAATTTAGTAATGATATCACACTCTGCCTCTGAATTTATTTTGGACTTTATCTCCGTGATGCCCGGACGTCCGAAAGCAAAAGTTGTAAAACGAATGGTCCTTACTCCGGATCATGCAAAACGTCTGGTCAATGCGTTATCGGAAAATATTAAGCGGTTCGAAAGCGAAAACGGGACGATATCAAACGATGACCAGATTGATGTACCCTTTAATTACCGAGGACCGACACCTGAAGCATAGTCTATTGAAGAAATCATGTTAGATTTTTTAAAACAGCTTTTTAATAAGAAGGAGCGGGATTTAACCTTTGTTTTATTTGATGACCGTGAGCCTGATCCTTCCACCAGCTATCGTTTTAAGCCTGTTAAGATATTCTATCTTATCGGTGGAATGTTATTAACAGTAGCCGTAGGGGTATTTCTGCTGCTAAAGTTTACCCCAATAGCTGGCTTATTTTTTTCCCAGACTGAAAAGGAGTTACGAACACAGGCTATTGAAATTGCCCAACAAGTTCAGATGCTCCAAGATTCCTTGGAGGTACGTAACGAGCAGCTTCTTCAGTTAAAAGAGGTGATAGCAGAAGGACAGGATACGGTCTTTGCCGTGAATCAACCACGGAGCGAAGCAGAAATTACTGAAAACGAAAAAAGTTCGGAACTTTCAAACTTTTCTCGAGTACACACAATGCAGGATACCTTATTGGCAAAGAACGAAATTGTTCTTTCCGATATATTTGAGAACAAACCGGAATTTCCAGTTGGTTATCCGTTAGAAGGAACCATCACACGCGAATATGATCCTGGAAAAGGACATTTCGGTATAGATATCGCTACCCGCGAGGGTAGTACGTTTACAGCTATTGCAGACGGTGCTGTTATAAATCAAAGTTGGACTTTAAATTACGGATGGGTATTATACCTACAACATAGTAATGATATAGTTACCGTCTACAAGCACGCTGCAAGTGTTTCTAAATCTATAGGTGATATTGTTTTAAAAGGTGATGTACTTGGCACTGCCGGGAATGTCGGTATTATAAGTTCGGGTCCTCATTTACATATTGAAATCTGGAAAAATGGTGTTCCTCAGAATCCTAATTCTTATCTCATAAATTTGTAAACAGCTT
>CAYXVW010000060.1:10202-11906 GCA_964468695.1 uncultured Balneolaceae bacterium
TTTATGTTTAATAAAAAGAACGACAATCAAAACAATATGAGTTCAAATAACAACAAACCCAATAGTCCCTCAGTTAATATGATTAGTGAAGGCACAACATTAGAAGGTACGCTTAAAACTAAAAGTGACGTCCGTGTTGCCGGTACCGTAGATGGAGAGGTTAATGCGAAAGGAAAAGTCATTGTCTCTTCAACGGGCAATATTAAAGGAAATATTGAAGCGGTTGATGCGGATATTGCCGGTCATGTAGATGGTAAAATAAAAGTAACGAATAAACTTGTTTTACGAGATTCGGCTGAAATTGAAGGTGATATCTACACTGAAACACTATTAGTAGAAGAGGGTGCCCAAATAAATGGTGAATTCCATATGACCCAAGAAGGTAGCAGCGGTAGTGGTAGCAGCAGTAAGAAATCTACGATAAACGGCCTGACGGGAACAAAGTCAAAAACGAATTCAAAAGACGAAAAAGAAGACAAGGACAAGGAGACTAAAACTCAAAAGAAGTAATTATCTCCCGTATTGAGCAAACAAAATTTTCTTGCCGAGTATATTAGGTATGTCTCTTTGGGGATAGAGATAGCCGGAGCCCTTGCTATACCTATATTAATTGGATACTGGCTCGACAGTTATTTTGGTTTGGCTCCCTGGCTCTTGCTATCTGGTTGTTTGGTGGGCATTATAAATATCTTTGTGATGATTTTTAAGCTTAACAAACGTTTTAATGATAAGTCTTAACGTGTAGCGTTGGCCAAAAAAAATTTTCGCAGGGTCTTTGTACTATTCTTGTGGATGAGCCTGTTTATCTTAGTTTGTATTGTTTTACTCTCATTTTTCCTTTTTTATCCTGCCTTTTGGAAGATAGTAGGAGCGAACGTACTGAGTTTTATTTTTGTCGGATCGAATTTCATTATTGTTAAGAACTTCAGGAGAAAGCCCCATAAAGTATTTTACCGACATTTTCTTATTGTATTGTCCCTTCGTTTTGTTATAGTGCTGGTAGGGTTGGTCCTTATTTTACAGACTATAAAATTTCATCAAATTTCCTTTACAGTTAGTTTCATAATTTCTTATATTCTCCATTCTGTAATTGAGATTTTTTCAATCAACAAAATACTGCAAACTGACAATTAAAAAGTAAATGCTACAGGCCTTTCGCCGCGTACTCGTTACCTTATTGATTTTCTTATTTGTTGCTTCTTCTGTAAAAGCCGCACAGGCAGATGAGGAAGAGTCAGGTTCCGTTATTGATGTTATGGGAAAGGTGGTTGATCATCATTATTTGGCATTGCCCGGATATGATTTACAGTTGCCTCGTATTATGTTGGTGGAAGGAGAGTGGTATTTTTATTCCAGCACAGAAGCTGCTCTTAACTCTGGAGATTTTGTTGAGGAAAATGGCGTGCTGGTTCCTGCTAACGGGAGTGAAGTCACATTGGATATGTCAATCACTTCTCATTTAGTATATGTGTGGCTTGGCGTGGCCTTAACACTGTGGTTGACTATCGCTATGGCTCGCCGTTATCGAAGAGGTGAGGGACGGAAGACAGAACCCCAGGGATGGTTTCAAAATCTTTTTGAAATCGTGTTTGTTTTTGTGCGCGATGATATCGCAAGGCAAAATATATCCGATGACAAGTATCGAAAGTTTGTGCCCTATCTTTTTGCTGTTTTTGTATCTATTACTTTTATGAATCTTTTCGG
>CAYXVW010000061.1:0-11808 GCA_964468695.1 uncultured Balneolaceae bacterium
TAAGTCCAAATAATTAGTTATGTTGATTTGGAATAATTATCCGTATATTAGCCCCTCTGGTGTTACATAAACCTACCTATTCATTTAAACAGGTTCTTACATCCCTCTCTTAGGTCTGTCGGTACCTTTCGTGTACGGTTTTAGGATATCAGCATAAACATGCTGCTATTAAAAGCATACTTTTTGACGTCAGGTACTTTATAATACTCATTTACTCTTATTCAATTTATGACAGATTTGACTTTCGCTGAGCTTAATCTCAGCCAACCTATTCTTCAAGGTCTCACAGATATGGGATTTGAAGAGCCCACACCCGTTCAGACACAATGCATTCCTCCGCTATTAAATCAAAAAGATATAGTAGGACAAGCTCAGACGGGAACCGGTAAAACGGCAGCTTTTGGTATTCCTGTCGTCCAGCAGACCGATATTTCGGTACAGGAAGTACAGACCATTATTATGTGTCCCACCCGCGAGCTTGCAATCCAGGTTACGGGAGAACTTATTAAAATAGGCAAGCATATAGATGGATTGCATGTAGTTCCTGTTTATGGCGGACAATCTATATCCCGACAGATTAAAGCCCTGAAACGAGGTGCGCATATTGTGGTAGGGACTCCCGGACGTACGATTGACCACCTTCGCAGAGGCACCATGAAATTAGATCAATTGCAGCGTGTTGTTTTTGATGAAGCAGATGAAATGTTGAATATGGGTTTCCGGGATGATATGGAGCAAATTCTATCGTATGCCGATCAGCCCGTCCAGACGATTATGTTTTCAGCGACGATGTCCAAAGGCATACAAAAAATTATGAAGCGGTACATGAACAACCCGCAGACTATCGCCATTGAGCGTAAAAAAGTTACTGCTCCGAATATCGAGCAACATGTGGTGGAAGTACGTGATTCGGTGCGGACGGAAGCTATTTGTCGATTTATGGATATTAATGGATTTAAACTGGCACTGGTTTTTTGCAATACAAAACGAAAGACAGAAAAAGTGAGCAGGGAACTGCAATCCCGCGGTTACTCCACTGATTTTATTAATGGAGATCTTAATCAAAATCAGCGGGACAGAGTTATGTCAAAATTCCGTAGCGGAGCCATTGATATTTTGGTAGGTACGGATGTAGCGGCGCGTGGACTGGATATCGAAGATATTGAAGTGGTATTCAATTATGACATTCCTCACGATCCGGAATATTATGTGCATCGCATTGGTCGAACCGGACGTGCGGGTCGTTCAGGAATGGCTATTACTTTTACGACCAAAAATAAAAAGAAGCAGCTTCGTAGTATTGAGAAGCAAATCAAGAACCAGTTAAAGCCACTGAATTTACCATCTACAGCAGAGGTGCAGGAATCACGTATAACCGGTGAAATGGATGACTTGGTAGAAGTGCTGGAGAAGGGCAGTTTACGGCCTTTCATTGAGCAGATAGAATCTTTTGCGGATGATCGTTTTACCACCATTGAAGTTGCAGCAGCTTTATTAAAGAAGGTCACGTCAGCTAATGAATCGTCGGAGCAATCCGATGGTACGAATACGAATAAAAGCTACGATGATTCAGCAATGATAAAGATGCATTTTAATGTGGGTAAAAAGAATAACGTCTATCCCGGTGATTTGGTTGGTGCAATTGCAGGAGAATCAAATATTCCCGGTAATGTTATAGGGAATATTGATATCCATCCTCATCATTCTTTTGTTGATGTTCCCGGAAAACACGTAGAAGATGTATTGAAGTTTATGAACCGTAACCGGGTCAAAGGAAAGAAGGTCAGTGTAAAAGTAGCTTAATTTTTTGTTTTACTAAGCAGAAAATAATTGGAAGGAAGAGCACAGGGAGTCAACTTATTTCTTGTGGTCTTCCGGCTCCAAGTCCTGCAAAAAGTTTTGCTATAGCTACAATAAACAAGAAGATAATAGGAACAATCCAGGCTTCTGTAAGATCATGAAGTGCGCCAAAAAGGGTTGGTCCAATTGCTGCTAAAAGATATCCGATCGATTGTGCCATGCCAGAAAGGGCCGTGGCCGTCTCGGTATCGTGGGAACGAAGAACAATAAAAAGCAGAGATAAACCAAAGCTTCCTCCGAGTGAAAAGCCGATAAGGGATACCCAAAGCCCGACTAAAAACGGATCCGGAAATAATAAACCCACAAGACTTACTACTTCCATCCCTAATAAAATCCAAACGAGTCCCCGCTGATCATTGGTTTTATCAGCCCACACCGGTATGAAAATGGTTCCCACCACGCCCATTCCCTGCGAAAGCGATAACATCCATCCCGCGGCATTTGCTGTGAGGCCTCTATCCTGAAGAATTTCTGGCAACCATGCTAAAATTACGTAGAATGCCAGTGACTGAAGCCCCATAAAAAGGGCTACTTGCCAAGCGGTTAAAGAATTGCCAAGTTCCTTTATAGAGGTTAGGAAGGTTTTTTTGTTTCTGGGTAAAGTGAGATCTTTTAACTGGGGAAGCCAGACGATAAAGGCCAAGGCGGCAACAAAGCCCCAGGCTCCGAGCGACCAGTGCCATCCCCAATTCAGGTCGAAAGCCAGAGGAACACTAATGCCTGCAGCAATGGCGGCACCAAGTCCCAAAATACTTGAATATACGCTAGTCATTACGCCTGTATGATTAGGAAAATCACGTTTTACTATACTGGGCAGCAGTACATTCCCAAATGCAATGGCAATACCTGCCAGAAGGGTGCCTCCGAAAAGGGCTAGGTTGGTTGGGATAACACGAAGGAAAAGTCCCCCGGTGAGTATTCCCATAGCTAATGCCATTGTGCCTTCAATGCCCAGCCGGCGAGTAAATAAGGGGGTAAGGGTCGAAATTACGCCAAAAGCCAGTAGAGGTAGTGTTGTTAACAGACCCAACATCGTGTTGGAAAGCCCAGTGGTATCCCGGATAGCCCCAATAAGAGGTCCTACCCCTGCAAGGGCTGGTCGTAAGTTAAGAGCAATAAGTACAATTCCACTGATAAGGAGAATATTCTGTAAAGTAGAATTTTGCTCGTAGGGAGAAGAGGCTGCCATTCGTTAAGTTAGGATCAAGAAATATTGTCAATATGATGAAGCCAGCCCAAGATACAAAAATGGATACTTGATTCCTGACCTGATCCCTTATAAAAAATCTATGACACAGATAGAAGAGACAAATAAGAGAGCAAGATGTTCCTATTGGTTTTTGATCGAAAAAATGAGGATACTTTTAATCAAATAAAAAGTATTACGAACGATAAAGTAATCTCCGACAAACAGTTTAGCTATAAATTATGAGTATCGTATATGTGGATATGGATAATGTGCTGGTAGATTTTCCGTGGGGAATTGATCAGTTATCGGAAGAGCTTAGGAAGGAATATGAAGGCGATTTTGATGAGGTGCCAGACTTTTTTAGAGATTTACCACCAGTGGATGGGGCTATTGAAGGATTTCGCACTCTCCAGGAACATTTCGATACCTATATACTTTCAACCGCTCCCTGGAATAATCCCTCCGCATGGACCGACAAGCATTTATGGGTAAAAAAACATCTGCCCAAAGCCGGATATAAGCGGCTTATATTGAGCCATCATAAAAATTTAAATTATGGCGATTACCTCATAGATGACAGAAAAGCCAATGGCGTAGAAAACTTTAGGGGCGAGCATATCCATTTTGAAAGCCCTGAATTTCCTGACTGGGATTCCGTTTTGGATTATTTACTCTAAAATTCTAATTCTCAGCTAAAGTACCTGGGCACCCTCACCCTGCGAAATAAGTGACTGATAATTATTAAGCTCTTTGTTAACCTGGGGATCGGTAAGATCAATCGTTTGCTGTTGCTCTGCCGCCATATAAGCCGCCTGACAGATACGTGTAATCTCCAGTCCATAGTTCCAGTCCAGATAGGCATCTCTATTATCCAGGAAAGCATTTTTCATTTCTTCAAGTTCACCTACGTAGCCATATAGATCAGCTTCGTTAGGCTGCACTGCAAGCAATCCACGTGAGGCGGTTGACTTTTCGAGTGCTGTTTCGGCATCTGCAACCGCATCAGCGGCATCATCTCCGATAAAAACTTCGAGAGGCGATATTAGGGTATTGACTTCCATCGCGTAGCCGGGGCCAAGAGCATCCATGGTGATGCGAAGACCCTGTTTATCATACATCCAGGAATCGGTAAATTGTGCCTTTACAATTTGATCGGTTTCCGGATTCCGAAAGGTAACAAGTCCCGTACAAAAATCTTCTGCAGGTGTTTCGGCGTAATCTACCCCGTACTCTTCCTTCAGCTTTTTTCGGTATTGAGGTTGTCCCCATTTAAGCAGGGAAGTGTCTGCCTGTACCGACTCAACCTGTAAAAAACCGGGAGCTTTGCCCTTGGGAGTTAAAATATGACGTGAAACAGCAATGCTGTGACAACCCATGTCGGAGAGGACGCCGCCTCCTTGTTTGCGTGGATCCCAGAACCAGCTGTTATGAGGGCCAGCATGCTCTTCAGTGCTACGAGCCAGGGTAAAAGAGCCCATAGTTTCCTGTTGAGGCTGGAGCTGTTCTAAGGCATTATTAATGGCCCGCATGTGAATTTGATTTTCGAAATAGGCCGTTAATAAATTTACGGAATCCGCTAACTCTACCAAGCGTTGAGCTTCCGCGATAGTACGTCCCAATGGTTTTTCACAGATAATACCTCGCAGGTCCACTCCTCTCTGTACGGCATCAGCAATTTCTTCTACCAGTTCTACACGGGCAAAATTAGGAGCCAGTACCGCTACGGCGTCGCAATTTTGACAGACTTCTTCGATGGAATTATATATTTCACATTTCCCAAGGCGATTATCTTTTGCAAATTGTGCCAACTCGCGGGCACCGCCCCGGTTATAAACGGCTGTTAGCTCTAGATCACGTACCTGCTTCATCGCTTTAGCCATAAAATGTGCAATAAATCCCGATCCTATAAAGCCAACCCTAAGTGTTTCCATAAGTACTATTTATTTAAATTTTGTTTTGGAATAAAACGATGGATGCGAATGCCCTATAAACTAATAATATACACGAAAAATGCTACTTCGGATTTTAAGTAAGAAATTCGTTATTTGAAATATGAGCTGATTTGTGATGATAGTAGCCTTAATCATTCATAAGATCAAGAAGTTGGTCAGTCTGGTTTTGTTTAACCTGTTGGATCGTACTTTTATCGGAAGAAGCTTTGATTTCTTCCAACGCTTTATCAGAAAGTGATTCTTTATTTTCCTTCATTTCTACCCACAAGCGATGAAATCGGGCTGCCTGTATGGCCCCCTCTAAGGCATCGGGATTGATGCATTCCCGTGCTGCGAGATAGGCAGGAGCACTTTCAGACCCTTGGCGCAAACCGACGGTGTCTGCTGCTACCGCTGTTCCTTCTGTCTCATTATAGAGTTCTTCTAAATCCTCAGTTTCTACATCTTCCTGGATTGCTTTTTCAGCAAGATCCAGGATTTTTTTCTGTATTGGTTTTAATTCCTTATTGATTTGCTGGGTACACCAGACTGCAAACTTACGCAGTAATTGTTCTTTTCGCTGCTCACTCAGATACTTGAGAAAGGTAGTCACCTCGTCGTCTTCTTCACGAACCCGTTCCCCGGTTTCGCTGTCGATCATAATGATCTTCTGATCATCCGTATCATAAATATAAATCAGATTTTTGTTCTGTTCGGTCATAAAAGGTATAGGTTCTTGAATTTAATCTGTTTGTCAGGTTAAGATAACAAGTTGCATTTCACAAGTATTCCATTCATAATAGACGGTATTATAAATTAAATGGGAAATGTCTATGAGTACAAATAATCGGGAGCCGGTGAGGTCACTCTTTTCGTGGGCTCTTTATGACTGGGCCAATAGCGCCTTTTTTGCCGTTATACAGACGTTTGTTTTTGCCACCTATTTTATGCAGTCTGTGGCTGAAAATGATACGCTGGGAAGTACACAGTGGGGGAATACCATAGGTGCAGCGGGAATAGTAATAGCACTTTCCGCTCCATTTCTGGGCGCAGTAGCTGATCAGATGGGGCGCCGCAAGCCGTGGATTGGCTGGTTTACCCTATTATCGATTTCGGCTACGGCGGGACTATGGTTTGTAATGCCTTCTCAGGAGTTTGTAATGTTAGCTCTTTCACTGGTATTTCTGGGTACCATAGGATCGGAATTTGCCATTATTTTTTATAATGCCATGCTTCCCGATTTAGCTTCAGAAGAAAAACTGGGGCGCTGGTCGGGCTGGTCCTGGGGGTTGGGTTACGCCGGAGGGTTAGCTTGTCTCATAATAGCGCTTTTTGTGTTTGTAGATGTAGAACAACCACCTTTTGGACTGGAAAAGGCAACTGCTGAGCACCTTCGAGCAACATTTGTTTTGGTAGCAGTATGGTATGCCGTGTTTTCTCTTCCCATGTTTACCTTTACCACTGACCGGCCTCATACCGGAGTAACACTATCGCAAGCAGTACGTTCTGGGTGGAAACAGCTTAAAGCCTCTGTAAGTGAGGTTCGAAAATATAAGACAATCGTTCAATTTCTAATTGCCCGAATGGTTTTTATTGACGGACTTGCGACTGTCTTCGCTTTTGGAGGAATCTATGCCGCAGGTACTTTTGATTTGGGTGAGCGTGATGTCCTTCTTTTTGGTATTGGACTCAATGTAACCGCAGGATTGGGAGCTATCGCTTTTGCCTGGCTGGATGATATGCTGGGAAGCCGAAAGACCATGCTGTATTCTTTGGCTGGATTAATCGCAACTACTACTGCCGTACTTCTTGTTTTTGATGTATTCTGGTTTTGGGTATTTGGACTGTTGCTTGGTATTTTTGTTGGTCCTGCTCAAGCTGCAAGCCGAACCTATATGGCCAGAGTGGCTCCAAAAGATCTCCAGAACCAGATGTTTGGTCTTTTGGCACTTTCAGGGAAGGTAACGGCTTTTGCGGGTCCGTTGTTAGTTGGGTGGCTGACATTTTTTGCGGATAGTCAGCGCATAGGGATGAGTGTTATCGTAGTTCTTTTCATTGTAGGTTTCATCTTGCTTTACCGCATACCGGATGCGGAAAAAGTTATTCTTGAAAAATGAGGCTAGTAAGGAATAAAAGTCGTCTTTTATGCGCTAATGTTGTACCTTAAGGGATATTCATTCGGAATAGCTTAAAAAGAAGAGCTTTCTGATATTCAACTTTAATATAATAAAATACATTACTATGAGCCGATTTGATGAACTAAAAGGAATTGTGGCCGGAGTGGAAGAAGACATGACAAAGTTTTACGAAAAAGGAAACAAGGCCGCAGGTACTCGTGCTCGTAAAGGCTTGCAGCAGCTACGCAAGCTTTCCCAAGAGGTACGACTGGAAATTCAGGATATCAAGAATAATGGTTAATTCTGTATAAATTTCCTTAGAAAAGCCACTGCAAAGTGGCTTTTTTTATTTTTAGGTTTAGGCATTCTATTTCTACAAAAAGATATTCGTTAATGCGTTCTTCACCCAAAAACAATTTATCGAAGTCAGCGGTCAGCGCCTGGCGTATATCCACCTTCATTTTTATGCTTTTTCTGTTTTTGATACCACTGGCTATGTGGATGATCAGCTATCTGGGATCAGGGCAGATGTCCCTATGGATAATTAGTGCCATTACATTTGCGCTGGTTGTCATAGCGGGATTAGCAATATTTTTTATTCCTGAAATTCGATGGCAACGCTGGTCTTACCAGGTAGATGAGCATGAGATTGACCTGCAGAGTGGAATACTGATTATTACCCGCACGTTGGTGCCCGTGAAGCGAGTCCAGCATGTAGACACCCGCCAGGGACCTATTCTGCGTTCCTACGGTTTAGCAGATGTAACCATCTCAACGGCGGCGACAACCCACCGCATTCCGGCACTGGAGGAAGAAACGGCAGAGGCCGTACGAGATCGAATTTCTAAATTTGCTCGATTAGCCAAAGAAGATGTCTAAACCAGAGCGTCAACATCCTGTTGCAGCAATTACGAAGGCATTAGACGTTTTACGGGGCAACTTTATCACTATTTTGCTAATTATTTTTATTGGTGGAGGTGATGAAGATACTTTTCTCCTTTACTGGATTGTAGGAATGGTAGTGCTTCTTCTTATTTGGGGAGTATTATCGTGGTTGCGTTTTACGTTTGAGTTAAATGAAGGGGAGCTTAAAATAGAACAGGGGGTATTCGTACGAAAAAAACTTTATTTGACTTCAGACCGTATTCAGGTAATTGATATCAGTGCGGGTGTTATACAACGAATGTTCGGCCTGGTAGCAGTAGAAGTTAAGACGGCGGGCAGTTCGTCCAAAGAAGCTAAAATAAGTGCATTGAGTCGGGAAAAGGCAGAAGAGTTGAAATCAAAGCTGCGCCAGGCTGTAAATGGGAAGGAAGAGGTTATTGAGCATGAAGACAGGGCAGGACCGGAGAAAAAGGTGTATTCGCTTACAACCCGGGATCTGCTTGTAGCCGCCTCAACATCTGGACGAATGGGAGTAGCCCTGTCAATAGTAGGAGCAGCTTTTTCACAGATAGATCAATTCATTTCAGATGAGGAAATCTATCAGTTTATTGAGGCCAATATGCCTCAGTCGACTTCAGCCTCCTTAGTTGTCATGTCCATTATCGGTATATTGGTCATCTCTTGGCTGTTTTCTTTTATAACCACGCTGATCACTTACTACGATTTTAGCGTTGAAGTCCGAAAGAATGAGTTATTGATTTCACGCGGATTATTTGAGCGTATTCAATTAACCATTCCCTTTAATCGTATTCAGGCCGTACAAGTTAAAGAAGGGCTTATGCGTCAACCGTTCGGTTATGTGACTTTGGTAATAGAGAGTGCCGGTTATGGAGAGAAAGAAGGTAATTCCACAGTTCTCTTTCCCCTTATCAATAAAGGTAAAATGCATGGATTTTTGAAAGAGGTGCTTCCCGAATATAATTATGAAATGATGCAACAAGGAACAGTGCCTCCCAAGAGGGCATTACGCCGATATCTTATACGCACCTTGTGGTGGTCTCTTCCCATTATATTATTAGCTTGGCTGGTTATTCCATATGGGATCTATGCATGGTTTTTACTGCCTCTGGGACTGTTATTAGGTTATCAGCAGTATAGGGATGCTGGGATTTGTACTGAAGATGATACGCTTATTATCAGTGCGCGAGAGTTAAGTAAAAAAACAGCTATTGTGAAGCGGTATCGGATGCAGGCAACCCAATTAAAGCAAAATCCTTTTCAGAATCGTATGAGCTTGCGCGATTTTATTGTACATGTAGCAAGTGGTAATCAGGGCCGCTCTTTTTCAGTGCGAGATATAGCAGTTCAGGACGCCAACCGGTATTGGCAATGGCTGGCAATAGAACGTCAGTCACAATCAGAGATGCAGGATGCACCATTCGATCAACCTGACGCTGAAATATCAAGCGAAGATCAATAGCATAGTTCTTTGTTTAGGCAAAAACAATCTGGTAATAGATAGCGAGCGTTGAGGCTCCATAAATAATATGAAGGCCCAGCACATAATAGGGGATTAGCGATCCCCATTTCCGGCCCATGATTCCGGGATCAGGAATGGCTTTATCTTCTCCGATCTCAGGATGTGTATCGGCCATAATGCCCATTACGGAACCCACAAAAATACCATGACCCAGTCCCCATAATATTCCGGCTGGCCAGTTGGGTGTTACTACCATGGCCGTTAGCAGGAATACATATAATACGCCCCATCCGGCTCCAATTAGCAAATGCAAGATTACTCCAACCGTATATACCTTTTGGGTGTTTTGTGGATCGACGAAACGAGTACCTATGAGATAGGGGATGTCCAGATTTTGTCCACCCAGTTTTAACAGGTAGATGAGTAAGGTAAGAATGATTGCACCGATAAAACCCGCAAATGCTGCAATATAGAGATTAGCTTCCATAAGACTCCATTTTTATACAGCTAAAAAAATCAAAAGCTGTTATATAATTAAAACTTTTGACGCTTCTGCTTAATAGATAGGAATGCGGAAGCAGGAATGCAACAGGATAATGCAGAGATGCTTGTTTAATTACTGTTAAATACCTTATTGATGGATTCTTTGAGGTCGTCCATCTGTATGGGTTTTACAAGGTAATCTATATAGTTGGTTTTCTGAGCCCTTTCCTTATAATATTGATCGGAGTTGCCAGTAATGTAGATCACCGGTACTTCTGATGATTTACGTATTTTCTGCATGGCTGTAATTCCGTCAATATCATCTTTGAGCTGTATATCCATTAAAATGATATCTGGCTCATGTTCTTGCGCCAGGGTTATGGCTTTTTCTCCAGTTGTTGCTTTTTCAACAACTTCAAAACCCATTTTGTTAATCATGCGTTCTAAAACCATAGAGATGATCATATCATCTTCTACAATGAGTACTTTCTTTAATTGATCTCTTTGCATAGCTATCTGGTATACCCGTCACCTTAGTAAAAAACTTTAGATAGCTAATAAAGTAATTTTTTTTGATTTAACCTAAAGCAACATCCAAAACCATCATAACGCTAAATCCCAGCATCGTACCCAGGGTAGCGATATCGGTATTTCCGCGATGCTGTGACTCCGGTATAAGTTCCTCAACAACCACATAGATCATAGCTCCGGCAGCAAAAGCAAGGGCATAGGGCAATATCGGTTGGATCATAAGCACCGCTGCGGCACCAATAACAGCAGAGATGGGCTCTACAATGCCGGAAAGCTGTCCGTACCAAAAACTTTTACCGACCGAAAGACCTTCCCGCCGAAGAGGCATGGAAACGGCCGTCCCTTCCGGAAAATTTTGTATGCCAATACCTATGGCCAGGGTTACAGCTCCCATAACAGTGGCTCCTCCTGCAGCTTCAATGCCGGAGGCAGCTGCTCCAAAGAGCACGCCAATAGCCAGACCTTCGGGGATATTGTGAAGGGTAATAGCCAGTACGAGTAAGGTAGCCCGTCGCCAGCTGGTAGGTAATCCTTCCGCTTCCTCCACAGGCATACCAATATGAAGGTGAGGAAGATATTCGTCACAAACTCTCAAAAATACCCCCCCACTTAGAAATCCAATGATAGCGGGCATCCACTCGATAAGACCTTGTGCTGCGGCCATATCAATAGAGGGGACAAGCAGCGACCAAAAACTGGCAGCAATCATTACGCCAGCTGCAAATCCCATCATTGCATCCAGAACCTTATAATTAACACTTTTAGTGAAAAAGACGAGGCCTGCACCGAGGGCAGTGAGGGTATAAGTGAAAAGCCCCCCCAAAAAGCTTTGGGTGATCGGATCCAAAGCAAAGAATAATTCTTTGAGATTAGCTAATTCAATCATTGAGCAATAATTGTTTAATTAAATAACAAAACATAGAATAAGAAATATTAATCTAAATAAAAATAATTTTTAGCTAAGGCTAATATAGGTATATGATAAACTTTTGATTTTTAATTTCAGTCGAAATGTTAACTTTGTGTTAAAGGGTCGGATCGTATAACTAACGATATTGTGAATAAATAAAAGAAATATTGTTCTGTTACAGTTAGAAAAGAGAGTTAACCATCATTGATGGAATGGGAGGCACAATACGTTCCACTCATTTTTGACATTTAAGGTTTTTGATATCTACAAAACTGTTTATTGTAACGGTTTTTCCTTACCTTCTTCCATTCGATTTACCCAGTCACTATCCAATAATTCAGAACTTTGCAGCTGGAATATCTGTTGAAGGAATCATTAAGATTTAAATTAAAAAATACTGTTTTCGATTATCATCGATTTCG